>JAHEBE010000313.1 GCA_024642365.1 Algoriphagus sp. | reverse complement strand
GAGTTAATTTAATGGATTGATTTAGATTTCAATAAATCCAAAATTCTTCCATTACTATTAAATCCTATCCTTTGCTTTCCTGATTTAATATTTTGAATTAATAATCTTAAACCTCTGTAGCTTTCCACTTTCCTTTTCTAAAAATGAAAAGTGCAACTAATGAGTGAAAGGAATGACTGAAAGCGATGGCAATAAAAATCCCTAAATACTCCATCTTGAAAGTGAACGCCAATAGATAGGCCAAAGGAATTTCCATAAACCAAAGTACTCCGATATTGATCCAAGCAGGAGTTTTTGTATCTCCTGCCCCATTAAATGCTTGAGTAAGCACCATACCAATCGCGAAAAAGACATACCCTAGCACGATTACTTGAAGGCCTTGCGTCGCAATCTTTTGAATCTCTGGGATGTCGGTGAAAATCCCCGCTAATGAGGATGCAAAAAGCAAGTAAATCCCAGTAACAGAAGCCATAAATATCACCACATAGCGAGTGGTAAGCCAAACTGCCTGCTCTGCACGATCTGGAAGTTTAGCTCCTAAGTTTTGACCTACCAAAGTCGCGGCAGCCCCAGACAAGCCCCAGGCAGGTAAAATCGTAAATATTAAAATTCGAAAAGCAATGGTATAACCTGCTAAAGCTGTCGAGCCAAACTCTGCATTCATTCTGGTCAAAGCAATCCAAGAAACAGAATCAATCAGAAACTGTCCCATTCCTCCAATCGAAATGTTGATGATTTTCTTAATGATTTCCCATGAGACTTCAATATTCTCTTTTAGGATCCGTAGTTTATGCTTGCCATTAAATAAATGGTAAAGTTGGTAAACCACTCCTACCGATCGACCAAAAGTTGTTGCTACTGCGGCTCCTTCTAATCCCCAGCCAGACCAGCTCCCAATTCCAAAAATAAATAATGGATCCAAAAAGATATTTAAGCCATTTGCAATCCAAAGCGAACGCATTGCGTGGTGTGCCTGACCAGCGCCTCTAAAAGCCCCGTTGATCAAAAAGAGCAACATGATTGCTGTATTTCCTGCAAAAATAATTCTGGAATACATCACTCCTGAGGCCACAACGGCTGGTTCAGCTCCCATCAATCCAAGTATATCCGCGGCAAAAATCCAACCTAAAACTCCCAAAATAATGGAAATCGCTCCACCAACAATCAATAGTTGAAAGGCAGCTGAGCCCGCTTCTTGGTATTCTTTTTCACCAAATCTTCTGGAAATAAGCGCGGTTGCGGCCATGCTGATTCCAAACCCAATGGCATAGACTAGTACGATTACGGATTCTGTCAAACCAACGGTAGCAATGGCATGCTCCCCTAATTTGGCTACAAAAAAGATATCAACCACTGCAAATAGTGATTCCATCATCATCTCCAGAATCATCGGAATCGCTAATATTACGATTGCGGTCTTTAGAGAAAGGCTGGTAAAATCTTGCTCTTTACCGAGAATTGCATCCTTTATTAATTGCCAAGTCATTTGGAGAAATCAGGTTGATTGAGTGTTTTGATAATTAAGAGCTAGGCGATTAGTATAGCTGATGCTTAAGAAAAGGAAGCCTGATCGATAAGCACGTGAACATTTGGATGTAACCAAAGCATGGATACCGGTAATTCGCTGGAAATTTCTTTGGTGAGAAACTTTTCTAATGCCGGCTTTTTCCCTTTCCCAGTAAAAAAGACAATGATTTTTTTAGATTCAAAAATATTCCCCATTCCCATTGTCATTCCTTGGGAAAGTGGGATTCCTACTTTTTCAATCATACCACTACTAAGGGTGGTTTCACTCAATTTCGCGATATGGCAATAGGTCTGAAGGTGGCTTGCAGGTTCATTTAGGGCTAAATGTCCATTGATCCCCACTCCCAAAATGCAAATGTCAATTGGACCATTCTCCTCGATTTCATCCTGAATCCGCTCGCATTCGTTTTGAGGGTCAGAAGTTTGGGCATCAAAAGAAATATAGCGCTCCCCGCTAATTCCTAATCTTTTGAGTAATTTTTCCTGTACATCATATTCTGAGGTAAAGGAGGAATCTGCTGGTAATCCAACCCATTCGTCCAATTTGATCACACGCATGAAATCAAAAAATCCTGGCGAAACTTCATTCCTTTGGACTAGTAGCTGATACATTCCGGAAGGAGAATTGCCACTGGCAGCGCAAAAAAGCAAACCTGGATTAATTTCCACTTCGCCCATAACCAACTCTGCACCAAGTTGGCTCATCTCGTCATAATTTTTGCAATAGTGTAAATTCATCGGCTTGTGTTTTCGCAGCCAAAAATTGGAAATTTTAGGCACAATATTGTCCAATCTTTGAAATCATTTCCCAGCAAAACCTATTATAACTTCTTTGAATAATTGTTTCCGAACCGATCTATGGCTTCCACTACTAGATTGGTGGTGCTTTCTGGCTCGAAGAAAAACATATGATC
The DNA here is from genome assembly GCA_024642365.1 of Algoriphagus sp. GTDB lineage: Bacteria > Bacteroidota > Bacteroidia > Cytophagales > Cyclobacteriaceae > Algoriphagus. Next base: position 1,308 of record JAHEBE010000313.1, on the reverse strand, counting down.
ATTCAATTGCGGCTCCACCCATTCCCTTCGAGCGGGTAATTCTGGACCGGTATGCAATTCCATACTCAAAGGATCCAGAGCCACTCTCCGATCCAAAGCTCCTTTTTTTATTCCATTTTCATACCAAGAGATTTGCCAGGCTGGATCATAATTCCAGCAATTCACAGCGATTGAATCTTTGAAGTCTGGATGTTTACCTTTTGCATAGACTCTAAATTGTTCAGTTCTTTCCAATCCTGTGCCTTTGTATTGCCACTGGATCTCTGATCCCTTGGCCTGATAGATCGCATAGCCATTTGGTGTACCGTCAAAACAGATTGGTCCCGACCACCAGGCCCCACAGACAGTACCATGGCAATGTTCGTAGATATTTCCATGCATCATATTGTCATTAAAGTGGGTATGTCCAGAAAGTAAATGCGCTTGATAGCCTTCTAATAATTTATAAAGGTGCTCACGGTTACTTACAGTTCCTCCGAGAACATCGCGGTCGGGATAGCGCTTTACGGCTCCAGTTAGTGTAGGAATGTGCAGGGCGATGACAACAGTTTTTCCTTTTTCTACTTGAGCCAGATCTTGAGCAAGCCAAGCTAATTGCTCCTCTGGGATATAGCCAATGTATCTCGAAGATGTGCCTAGGTAAAAAACATCATCTAATACCACATAGTGAACCTCGCCTCTATTCCAAGAATAATAGGTCGGACCAAAATGGCTTTTAAAAGTTTGATTGCTCCACTCATCTGATCGAACTCCATAGTCCATGTCATGATTTCCGATGACTTGGAAAAATGGAATATCATACAGCTGGATAGACTGATTGTAATCTTTGTAAAGCTCAAAATGATCATAAACCAAATCTCCACAGCCAATACCAAAAATATTAGGGTCATTGATGGCCTGAATGGTCTTTTTCACATCTGGAGCAGCCACAGTCAAGAGTTGATTCGCTTCGTATTCTGTTTGAATCTGCGTATCAGAAAGAAGTAAGAAATGGTGATCTTCATCTGAATCTTGCAATCGCGATAAATCAAAGTTTAGATTTTGGTCTGATTTCGATTTGTCTATTTTTTGAAAAAAATCTGCAGAACCATTCTTTTGTTTTTTGATTTCAAAACCCGCTGGAATAGAGATAAAAATAAAGTCTCTTTCCGTACTTGAATGAAGTTCAAACTCTCCTGAAGAATTGGTGACTGATACATTCCTTCCATCAGAAACGGCCACACGATACAATCCAGTTCCTCCGACAGTTACCCTACCTCGTATTCGTATAGGTTGATAATTCGCTAAAATTTCAAACTTATCTTTAGC
>JAHEBE010000312.1 GCA_024642365.1 Algoriphagus sp. | reverse complement strand
ATTGGGTAATCGGAAGTTCGTATCCGACTTTTACGAGAAGTTCCTGTAAAAAACCAACAGAAGATCCTCGAGATCTAAGTTTTAGGTATTGCATAGCGATTGCTTTAAAAATAAAAAGTACTTCAATTTAGCTGAAGTACTTTTAATTAGCAATCCTTTCAAAAACTCATTCAGGATCAATCACGTTTTTTCTCGCTCCAAATTTTCCTGCCTTCTTTTCTATTGGTTTTGATGGCTTCGGTACCTCTTGATTCGCTTGATGATCTGAATGCGGCTTGGTTTTGTGGTGTTGAGGTTTTGAATGCTTTTGATTCCCCCCTTCCCTTTTTTTAAACTTGGACTTTTTTGAGGATTTGAAATCCCCAGATTTTTTTGAAGATTCACCAGTGTATGTTGGTCCAGCCTCAAGCCCTTCAGGCAGGGGATTTTGAGTAACCTGCATCCCAATAAGTTTCTCAATTCGGGCAAATTTGTGCTGATCTTTTGGATTGACAAATGTAATTGCCTCACCTTCTCTGTCAGCACGAGCTGTTCTACCTACTCGATGTACATAGTCTTCTGGATCAGATGGAGTGTCATAGTTTATTACCAATTCAATTCCCACGACATCAATACCCCTTGAAATAATGTCTGTTCCGACCAAGATTTTTACCGCCTTATTTTTAAAGGCAGCCATGATCTTTTCTCGCTCAAGTTGCTCTAGATCCGAGTGAAAAGCCTCTACATCAAAATGTTTTCGAAGCACTTTGTAAAGAGATTTTACCTTGTCTTTGGTAGAGGCAAAAATGATAACCGCTTCAAAATCCTTCTTTTTAAGAATACTCTTTACCAATTCCTCTTTTTGCCCATCGTAAACAGAATACATGGATTGTGTCACACCCTCGGCTGTTTTGCCCAGCGCAATGGAGATTTCAACTGGATTGTTCAGGATTTTCATACTGAACTGCCTGATTTTTGAAGGCATGGTAGCTGAAAACAAAATAGTTTGTCTATCTGTAGGTAGGTAATTGACAATTTTCAAAATGTCGTCTGAAAATCCCATATCCATCATTCGATCAGCTTCATCAAGAATCAAATGCTGTAGAGTACTGAGATCCATTTTTCCGCCAGCTAGCAGGGCTATTAATCTTCCGGGTGTAGCAACTACGATATCGGCTCCCAATTCCAGCGCTTTTTTCTGCTGCTCCCATACAATTCCATCTCCTCCTCCATAAATCGGAATGGAACTGATGCCCAAAAAATAGGCAAAGCCCTGAATTTGCTGATCGATTTGAATTGCCAATTCTCGCGTTGGTGCTAGAATCAATGTATTTAGATTTGCGACTCCTGACTTACTGATTTTGTTAAGGATTGGCAGAATAAAAGCAGCTGTTTTTCCAGTTCCAGTTTGTGCACAGGCTATTAAGTCTTTATTGGCTATGATTACAGGGATCGCTTTTTCTTGTATTGGGGTTGGTTTTTCGTAACCCATGGCGTTAAGGCCATCTTGGAGTGAAGGTTCGAAATTAAATGATGAGAAGTCCAAAGTTGAGGTGATTAGGTAATTTTAAAAAGGACAGAAATTGCTGTCTTTCCAAATATACCGCCGATTATCATAGAATGCCAAATCTTTGTCCAATTGGGTTTTAGGTTAAGCGCTAGATTCTAAAATTGGTTGAATGGTGCATTTGGGTTATATTTCAATTAGAACTCATAAACCAACATAACATGATAAATAAATTTTACTTAAAATCATTCCTAGTATTCTTTATTCTATTTTATTCTTCTGTTTCTCTTATTTCTGCTCAAACTTTTCAATTAAAAGGTAAAATAATTGATTCGGAAAGTCAGAATTACCTTGATGATGTAAGAGTAACCTTACGAGGAACTGCATTTGGGCAGATTTCAACAGCTGGTGGTACTTTCAATTTTAAAACACTCGCACCTGACCGGTATATTCTTTCCCTCAATATTGATGGTTTTAATACGTATGAGCAAGTCGTCAAACTTAATAAAGATTTGGACTTGGGAGTCATCTATATGGTCAGGTATGGGGCTGAAGGTTCGGGTGCAGCCTTACAGAAAACTATCCGAGCCACAAACATTACCAATTTATTCAATGATAGACCGAATATGCTGGGAGGGAATATGGTTTATGGAATCGCTCCGGATGCGCCAAAAGTTGAAGGGAATTATTACTTGGACAAAAAGTGGAATACCGCTTCGCTCCTATTATATCGTGACCAACAGCTATTAGAGGGATTTAGAATTCGATATAATATTGTTGCCAATCAATTTGAAATTATGGAACCAGAAACAAATTTGGTTTCGACTATGCAAGGATTGCGTGTTCAAAACCTCGTTTGGGTAGATTCGGCATATAAAGTTCCCAGGTATTTTGTCAATGGCATGGATTTCTTGGATGAGGGAAGTCCTATTTCTGGATTTTTTGAGGTGTTGGTTGATGGTGAATTGCCATTGATGCGACGTACCGAGGCAATTTTTAAAGAGTCAAATTATAATACAGCACTTATGGTTGGAAATCGGAACCATCAAATCATTAAGAGAAATACCTACTTCTACTTAGAAGGAAAAAATGTGATTGAAGTACCTTCCAATCGAAAAAAACTGATGGCGCTGTTTGGCGAAAATGCAGAAGCCATGGAAAAATTTGTTAATGAAAATAGCCTACCAACCCGGGACCCTGGTTCCCTATTCCAGATATTTACCCATTATAATTCGCAGTTTGATGGTTTTCAACCCATCATGAGCCAATTATTAGATGAAAATTAACCTTTCAAAATTATGTTGATTAAAAAATTTACGCTTGCTATTTGTCTTTTAATCCCTGTTCTGACTTTTGGTCAACAAACCCAAAAGCCTGTGCTCCATGGGAAAAATTGGGTTGCAATAACCGGTAAACCATTAGCAGCTACTGCAGGAGCTCAACTTTTCCAACAAGGTGGAAATGCGATTGACGCTGCTTGTGGGATGTTGGCTGCTACTGCTACAATGTGGGATGTTCTTTCTTGGGGAGGCGAAACCCAAGCTTTGATTTATAATCCCAAGACTAAAAAAGTGATTGCCATTAATGCCCTTGGTTATGCTCCCACCGGTGCAACTGTAGATTTCTACAAATCTCAAAACATGGACTATCCGCCAGAATTTGGCCCTTTAGCAGCTACTACTCCTGGTACTCCAGGTGGATTAATGACCATGCTAGCTGAATATGGAACGATGAGTTTGGCTCAAGTATTAGCTCCAGCAATGCAACTGGCAAAAGGTTATCCAATGGAAGCAATGACTGCTAATAATATTGAAAAAGGAAAAGAAAAAATAAAGGAATGGCCATATTCTAAAAAGGTGTTTTTAACTCACCCTGGTGAGAATCGAGAAGCCCCTGAAGCAGGAGAAATTTTTGTTCAAGAGGATCTTTATCAGACTTTGTCAAAATTGGTCGAAACTGAAAAGGCTGCATTGCAAGCTGGAAAAAGTAGAAAGGAAGCTATTTATGCTGCATATGAGCGGTTTTATAAAGGAGATATTGCCAAGGAAATCGTAAGGGGAACACGTGAGCAAGGTGGACTTTTCACAGAAGCTGATTTGGCCAATTGGAAAGTGAAAATTGAGGAACCTCTTTCCGTGAATTATAAAGGAATCGAAGTATATAAACTTCAAGAATGGACCCAAGGCCCGGCTTTGCTTCAGTCTTTGAATATTTTGGAAAACTTTGATTTGAAAAGTATGGGATATAATTCTGCGAATTACCTAC
>JAHEBE010000046.1 GCA_024642365.1 Algoriphagus sp. | reverse complement strand
TAAAAAGAGGAATAATTGGTTTCTCATAGCATTGAGGTACGGCGCAAAGTTATTCCTCAGGTCCCCTTTTTAACCTGCTTTTATATTAATGGTCGAATCTACTGATAACCCCCCCTTATCGCTTAACCTCAGGTTCCGAAGGCCGTCAACACCAAAGTTCTTGGATTTGCTCTTTTTCGAAACTCACATAAATAAACCCCTTGCCAAATTCCTAGATTAAGTTTTCCATTAGTGATTGGTATCTGGAGTTGGCTGTCAAAAAAACTGGCTTTAATATGTGCTGGCATATCATCCGGGCCTTCATCTGTGTGGATAAAACGAGGATAGGATTCTGGGATTAGCTCATTTACAAAAGTTTGAAAATCTTTCCGAACCGTGGGATCGGCATTCTCATTGATCGTCAAAGCCGCTGAAGTATGCTGAATAAAGACTTGCAAAAAGCCGATTTGTATTTCCCTGAGTTCAGGAATAGCACGCTCAATCTGATCGGTAATCAAATGATATCCAGCTGGAAAACTTGGTAGCCGGAGACTTTTTTGGAAAATTTTAGACATGTTTTAAAGCTAAGACAAACTTCCTCAAAAAGGCAATTTCTATAACGCTTTGCCTTTAAAGAATAAAGTAGGCCCGTCACAATGACTCCAGGTTCCTTCCAATTCCAATTCTGGCTTGACCACCAATAATTCTTGCCCTCCATAGCATCCATCGATCAAGGGGCTTTCTGGTTCATCAAAATAGAGCTCCAAATAATTCATCTCATCTCTGGTTACCTCCTCAAATTTTCCTTCCGTTTTTTCTGTTCCAACTTGTTTTTGAAAAGTCCCATCTTTATAAAAATTGTAGAAATACAAGGAATCGGAGACAGGAACATAGGTAGGATTTGGGATAAAAGAAGCTTGATATGCTACCAACTTATATTGGATAGGAAAGCCGGAAAAATCCGGATCCCCAGCAGAATCACAGGAAGAAAAAGAAAGCATTGCTGCAAAAAATAGGAAAAGAAGATTTTTCATGAGTTTCTAAGTGTTTAATCTTTAGACGCAGGATCTGTTGGGAGGTTTGGTTTCGCAAAACTCAATTCCGGCGGGATTTACTTTTTTTAGCCAGCGGGTTAAAAGCTAAAGCCAAATCAACCCAATAGACTAAATCTTCCTCCATATCGTAGCCTTCTGGATAGATAAATACAAAATCCTTCATCGGTCTTCCCGTAAATTCCATAGGTCGACAACCACTTTTGCTTTCATTTTCTATCTGGGCTTGTGCACCGATTCGGGCCATGATTCGATCTTCCTCAGTTTTCTTATCACGGGCGATGCCGATACACATTTTATCTTCCACCATAAAAACAACCCCGCCCATCATTTCTTTTTGGTAGAAATTGGCTTTTCTGGCGGATAAAATCCGTTCTATTCGTTCGGCGAGGTAGGAGTCGTAGGCCATTTTTCGTCCTGTTTTAATTGATTAGATCTTTCCAACCACATTCTCCAAAACCCCAATCCCTTCAATTGAGATTTTCACCTGATCTCCTTGGGCCAGTGTAAAGCCATCCGGCACAATTCCTGTCCCAGTCATCATCAGGCATCCAATGGGAAACGTATTTGCTCGAAAAAGCCAGTCGGCCAATTCCTGAGGCTTCCGCTTCAACTGGGTCAAATCAGTCTCACCACTAGCGGCTAAAGCGCCGGACCGATGGATTTCCAATTGGATTTTACTGCTTTCTGGGATTTCATTCTGAATGAGAATACAAGGCCCGATGGCTGCGCAACCTTCATATACCTTTGCTTGAGGCAGATAAAGCGGATTTTCGCCTTCAATACTTCGGCTGCTCATATCATTGCCTATGGTATAGCCCTGAATCTTCCCTTTTGGGGAAATGACCAAAGTCAACTCTGGTTCAGGTACATCCCAAGTCGAATCTTTTCGAATATTTACAAGCCCTCCCGGTGCCGAAACGCGTGAGGCTGTCGCTTTGAAAAACAGCTCAGGTCGATCTGCATTATAGACTTTATCATAAAATGTTGCCCCTCCTGAATCTTCAGATTCCTCCATCCGGGCAGTACGGCTTCGGAAATAAGTCACTCCCGCCGCCCAGACTTCTTGATTTCCCATTGGAGCCAAAACTCCTTTTTTGATCAGTTCATCCGCTTCCAGTTTGGAAAGTTCTTTCCAGCCTTGCCTCAATTGGACTAAGTATTCTTGTAGGTTATCTTGGGCTAATAAGTGATCCCAGTTTAATTCTGGTCCCAAAAAAGCTTCGTCTTCAGTCTTAATTAAGGTTTGCGAAGGGAGTTTGTAGAGTTTCATAGGCATAGGGGTTTGAACTGGAAGTTAGTTATTTTCTGTGGAGAGGAAAACGCATTTTTAGCAAGAAATCCTTGATTTCAAACATTTCCAGATTACTTTTGCTTCTAGATCATAAGGGGTGCCTTAACAAAACGGGCTGAGATCATACCCATACTACCTGATCCGGGTAATGCCGGCGAAGGGAAATGAACCAGTAGAATAAATCAATTATAGAATACCGAAGCGGTACCCTTCGGCGAATTCAATTTTTATTCTGCAAAGCGGGTAAACAATCACGGAAAGCTTCCCCTGAGTTTTCTCATGTTTCACTCAAATACTCCCGAAAGGGAATTGTACCATGAAAAAAATTTATGTAGGCCTTGCTTTTTGCTTGGCAACTTTCACCGCTTGGGCGCAAAATAGCCTGACCGGAAAAGTCTTTGATAGTCAATCCAATGAAGCGCTAATGGGAGCAAGCATTTGGATTGAAAAAGTAGGAAAAGGGACGATAACCGATGAATTTGGCCAATTTTCCTTAAGTAAAATCCCCAGTGGAGTTCATCGATTGAAAGTTTCTTTCTTGGGTTTTGAATCTTTTGAACAGACGATTACCATCCCTTATTCCGGAGAATTGGTAATCAAGCTACAGTCCAAAGATATTCTGACCGAGGAATTTATCGTCTCAGCAACGAGGGCTTCAGCAAGTACACCGACTACCTTTTCTACCGTGACAAAAGAAGAAATCGCCAAGCGAAACTTGGGTCAGGATATCCCTATTCTTCTGAATTTCACCCCATCCGTTGTCTCGCATTCGGACGCCGGCGCGGGTGTTGGCTACACAGGATTGCGTATTCGCGGAACCGACCAAACACGAATCAATGCTACAGTCAATGGCATTCCGCTGAATGATGCCGAATCGCATGGGGTTTTTTGGGTAAATATGCCGGACTTCGCTTCCTCAGTGGACAATGTACAAATCCAACGTGGAGTGGGCACTTCTACCAACGGTGCGGCCACTTTTGGCGCCAGCCTAAACTTCCAAACCGATACCCGAAAAGATGACCCTTATGCTGAAATCGGAAGCGGTTTTGGCTCCTTCAATACTTTCCGAAATAGCGTAAAAGCCGGAACAGGATTACTCAACAACCGCTTTGCAGTCGATGCACGATTGTCCAAAATAACCTCCGATGGCTATGTAGATCGGGCATTTTCGGATCTGAAAAGCTTCTTTGTTTCGGCGGGTTATTATGGCGAAAAAAGTGTCATTAAGTTCAATGTCTTTTCAGGTCAAGAACAAACCTATCAATCTTGGTATGGACTTCCGGAATCGAAATTAGAAACAGACAGAAGGGATAATTTTTATACCTATGAAAATGAAACCGACAATTATCAACAAGATCATTATCAGCTCATCTATACCGGAAAAGTAGGGACAAATTGGAAAACAAATCTGGCACTTCATTACACTTATGGCCGCGGCTACTATGAGCAATTTCGTGAGAATGATCGGTTTTCACGATATGGTCTTCCTAATGTGGTGATTGGCGGAGAGACAATTACCCGAACTGATATTATTCGAAGAAGATGGCTGGACAATGATTTCTTTGGCTTTGTAGGTTCGGTCAACTACATCTCGGATAATGGAAAACTTGATTTGATCCTAGGTGGAGGTGCTAATCGCTATGATGGAGATCACTTTGGAGAGATCATTTGGGCTAGAGTAGCAGGAGATACGGATATCAGAGATCGGTATTATGACAATACCGCCATCAAAGATGACCGAAATGTCTATGCCAAAGGAACCTATGAACTCAAGCCAGGATTCAATCTGTTTGGCGACCTTCAAGTACGCGGAATTTCCTATACCTTCAATGGAATCAACGATGACCTGCGTCAGGTGGATGGTCAAGAATCCTATACTTTCTTCAACCCAAAGTTTGGATTCAGTTATGAAAAAGGCTCTAAAACTTGGTATGCGAGCTATGCCGTGGCAAACCGAGAGCCAACTCGATCGGACTTTACAGACAATCCAATCACAGAAGTTCCGAAACCCGAACGACTCAATAATATTGAAGCCGGGGTTCGTGCAAAAGCAGGAAAATTTACCTACAACGCAAACTTCTACTTCATGGATTATAAAGATCAGCTCATCCTAACAGGACAGATTAATGATGTAGGAGCATATATACGAGAAAACGTAGCGAACTCGTATCGTGCAGGAATTGAATTGGACGGAACTTTTCAGCTGTCAAAACAGTGGACTTTGGGCGGGAATATTGCCTTCAGTCAAAACAAGATTTCTGAATTTACCGAATACATTGACGATTATAGTGGGGCAGATTTTGTCCAAGAGGCCATTGTTTATCAAGACACAGACATCGCCTTTTCTCCAAATGTCGTGAGTTCGGCGATCCTAGAATTCAAGCCTGTTAAAAACCTTTCCTTGAATTGGATGAGCAAGTATGTCGGCAAACAATTCTTGGATAATACTGCGAATGACGCTCGATCACTTGATGCATTTTTCACTAATGATATCCGGATTGCTTACCAAGTGCAACCTCGGTTTTTCAAGAGCTTGGAGCTAAATCTGATGGTGAATAATATTTTCAACGAGCTCTACGAACCTAATGGCTATACGTTCAGCTACTTCGTTCCAGGTGAGGCATCGGGTCGGGAATTGATCACAGAAAACTTCTATTATCCACAATCAGGCACGAATTTCTTATTTGGCTTGGTGATGAAGTTTTAGTCAATAGTTGCAAGCAGCATTCGGATGCGAAGGTATTTTAGAAATGTTATTGAAAAAATGGGCAAGGGTTCTCCCGGGCCCATTTTTTTTGTATTCAAATCTACTTGCGGAGTAATTTCTGTAATTTTTCCCCAGCAACAATCGCCTTTTTTTCTTGCCTAAAGTCTATCGTCAATTCGACCTGTTCGGCGGATATCAAGACGATTTTATGAATGAGGTGCTTTGAAGAAAAAGTTGGTGTAATCCCATTTGGGGTATTTTGACTCGTATAGGAATGCTGGATAAGATCAATTTTTTGGATTGGAGGAAGCTTTTTCCATTCTCCAAAAGTGACTCCCAAAATGGATTCATAGCTGCGGTACTGGTAGGTCTTGAAATCGATAGCAATTCCACTTGAAATCGTCATGAGTACAATGCCAATGATACAAGCAATTAGCCCTACCCAGATCGTTTTTTGAACATCGGTTTGGTTCAAAAAAAGTAATGTTCCAAATGCGACCAATCCCGCCAAAAAAAGAATCATCCCCAATAAATTGGGTCCGTTTGAAAAGAAATTCTGTTTTCGAAATTGAATCATCCAGCTATAAAAATTAGGAATCCTTTCAACCTACGTATTTTTTTTAACCATTGCCAAGGATGTTTGGTCTAATTCAAAACAAGTTCTACCCAAAATTCAATCTCGCGATCTACTAAAGTACGATCAGCCCAGGATCCTTCATAGGCGATGTTCCAGTCAAATCGATCAATTTTAAAATTGGCATAGAACCGATTTAAATCCTTTTGCGCAGCAAAGTCAATTCGTCTTCTAATGCCTTTGATTTCTAGGTTTGCGGAAATCAAAATTTCGTTTTCATTGACCATGGTGACTTTTTCCAAAATCAAAATCGATAACGGATACGTTTTTACATCAAAAAAATCTTTTCCTTTTAAATGTTCTGTTAAGTTATGAAGGGGAATCGGGTCTGAGGCAGGAATATCTGTGACCCTTAGGCTAGCCATTGGAATACTAAATCTTCCGCCTACCAATACTCCCTGATCAAAAATTAACACTCCTTCTTGAATGGAAATGGTTCCTTCATGTTTGCCCAAGCCCCTCATTTTAGTACCCTTCCATTTAATTATAGATTGTTTTATGTTTAATTGTATACTATCTTTTTTACTGACACTCTCCAAAGGATTTTGTGTCACTGGAGCGACTGAAATTTTGTTGAATTCCTTTTTCTGTTCGCAACTGACAAGGACTAAAAAGGCCAAAAAGAACCACTTATTCATATTCTGGAATATTCAACCCTAAAATCAAATTCCGCGCTAACACCCAAACACCATTCTCAAACCTTGGACTCACAATCCCTGATCCTCCACGGTCAGGTAACTTGGACCTTTTCTCCAGAGTCAAAATAGGATCATCCTCAAACACAAATTCATCCATATAATAGGCGGTTTTGCCAGGCTCCTTTACAGTCAGGTGGATATGCTCTGGCTCGGATCGGTCAGGGTAGGAAGCAGGGCGAAAAGTGTAAAATGTATATTTTCCAGTATGATCTGTTTTTACCCATCCACGAATAAATCCATGCCGTTTTCCCCAGCCTTCTTCATCACCTTTCTTAGGATAAATTCCTTCCCTATTCGTATGATAAATGTATAGGATGATGTCTGAGGCAGGAGTTTTGCCATCTTTTTGAAACACAGTTCCCGTTATTTTAAGTTGGGGTTGGGAGTCGGAATAGAGCGGCAAAGTATCTATACTGGAAAGCTTTTGATCCCCATATTCGCCAATTGCCTCACAACCTTCACAAGGTCCTCCGACAGGGCGTTCTTTTTTGCTTTGTGCCTGACAGGCAAAAGTAATTAGTGTGAAAATTGAGCCTAGAATTATTCTTTTCATGATTTTCCTTTTTTCAAAGCTTTAAAAAATAGCCTTGAACAGAAAATCAAATGGGCTAAAGGGATGGATAATTGGTCTGACCTGAGGAGCGGCCTTCAAATTTTTTCCGGAAGTTATCCACATAATTCCTACTGAGACGCAATTGCTCCCCATTTGAGAGTTGAATGTCATAATCCCCGTTACCTCGGGAATGATAGGAGGTAATAAATTGAAGATTTACAGCGGTTGATTTATGAATTTGTACAAAGTCTCTGGGTTCCAGTTGAGACAATAATCCTTTCAAGGTTAGAAGCTGCAAATATTTTCGATCTAGGCAGTGGATTGACAAATAGGGAGAGTCTGTACTCAGGTATAGAATTTCCTCCACAGACACTCTTGCGTTTATTCTCCCATTGCTGACTGCTAAATAACTGAGATAGATGGCAGATTCCTCCTTCTTGCTAGGTGATAATTCCCTAAAAACAACCAATGAAATCAGGCTATAAGCGAAAATAAGTAAGTAAAGCTCTTCAGAAATGCTGTACTCTAAATTTCCAAAAAAGGAAAAGGTTGGTTCAAAAAACAACCATGAAATGAAATGGATCAAACTCGCATTTAAGACTAAATGAATCAAAATAGCTAATCCTATAAAAAGAAGTTTTTGAAGGATTTGGGAATAACTAAACCTAAAAATATCATGCCTTAAGTATAACCATCGAAATCCTAATGAGATCGGTAGTAGTAGGATCCAAAAGAGGTTAAATAGAATTGATTCTGAGGCATAAAAGCGATGGTCTAAATACCGAGATCTCAAAAAGTCTTGAATCACAGCAATTCCCAAGACAAAAATCAAGGCAGAAATAAGTAGCCATTTTTTTTTGAATTGGGAATTGAAGGAACCAGTCATTATGCTATAAGCTAAGCATAAACCTCATTTTTTCGAAATCAAAATGCCTAGCGTTTTATAATCAATCCGGAAATAACGTTTTATCCATCCCCGGAACAATTCGCAAAGCATTTTTATAGTATACCTTTTTCAATACCTCATCCGGAAGACCTAGGCCATACATGGCCCAAAAAGCATGGTATTTCTTGTAATACGGGAAATATTCATCTTCTGTCTCCAACACACGGAAGTAAGTGTAAAACTCCTCTTTGTTATAAGCATCTTTTCCGAAAAGTAAGCGGTCCTGATATTTGGTGAAAAAGGCATTGGCACGCTTTGGCTGTCTACCAAATTCAGCGATGACGGCTCCAATTCCAAAGTTAACATTGGGATATTTATCCAAATGGGCACCAGCTTTATCCAAATCATTCGCCATCCAGCCCATGTGTGCATTGATGAACGTAGTCTTCGGGTGCTTTGCAAAGACATGATGTTGTTCCTCCATGATTTGCTCAAAAGGAACCGGATCTGTATCGGACCGCTTGCGGTTCGGATTCAATTTGAGCTCCAGCCACCGCTCGTTATTGGCATCCATTGGCTCCCAAAATTGTGCTGGATCGGCAGAGTGGATGATCACAGGAATGCCTAATTCACCAGCTTTGGCCCAAACGGGATCCAAAGCTGGATGATCTACTGGCACTCGATTGCCTTGAGTGTCTTTAACAGAAAAACCTAAACTCTTATAAATTTTAAGTCCAACCGCTCCAGCAGCTACATCTTCTTCCAATTCTTTCACTGCAATTCGGCTCCAGTTTTCATCTCCAATTCCAGCGAAATTGATATTGGTAAACACCATAAACCGACCCGGCGCATGTGTTTTAAACTCTTGCATCATGGATTTGATATACTCTTGCTGGGTATTGCTGTCTCCACGTCCAAAACCTCTTCCACTCAGATTGACCATGATTCCCATATTGATTTCATCCATTTCAGAAATCAACGCGTCAATTCGCTCCTGATTAATCCCGCCTTGATGACTATGGATATCCACAAAGGGGAATTTGGCTCTTGTGACTGGGTGTTCCGGAACTTTGAGCGTAGATGGTGGATTGTATTCCTCAAAACTCATCTCCTGAGCTTGAACAAAATTTGATAAAATAAGGAGGGCAAGAATTAATTGTAGCGTTTTCTTCATAAGAGGTTTAACTGAGTCTAAGGCAATTAAGATTTTTATTTCTTTGAATGGAAAATAAGAAATCCCAACGGAAAGGTTGGGATTTCAATTCATTTATCGAGCTGTTCCTCCGTTGATAATTTGACCGAAGAAAATTGAATTCATAAATAGTTTATTGGTTCCAAACCAAAAAGCACGGAAGTTAGGATTATCCGCAAAGCCAATAATTTTCCCTCTCCCCTGACTAGAAATAGAAATTACCGCACTTTCTTTTACTCCAGGGGCATTGCTAGGGTGAAGGTATCCAGAAGCTAAAGGGTTGGCAGTATATACCAATGGGTTGGCATACGGGTTTTTGGAAGGCTCCAGGAAGAAATTATCATTTCGGAAAGTATAGATTTCCTGGTGTGAATAGCCATAACCAATCGGATGGGTTAGGTCAAGGTTTCCTTTGAAGATTGCACCAAAAGTTTGCTTGGAGCCAGTGGCATTATCATAGTCTCCATAGTTTTTTTGAAGTGCATTTTCTGGGCTATCCACCGTTCGGAATTCAAAGTTTCCAATTTCATTTTGCTTCAACCAGCGTAGTGCTCCCCCTTTGGCCACCAAGGTATTTCCTTGGCTAACCCACGCTTTTAGTGCAGCTGCACCAGCCTGTCCGATGGCTCTATAGTTTCCATCTGCCATTAGGATCACATTGTAGCGTGCCAGATTTGTTTCAGCCACTGATTCCAAAGGAAGAAGTGTCACAGGCATTTTCATTCGTTGATCCAAAAGGTGCCAGATTTCACCGGCTTCATAACTATCCGCACCACCATCGACAAGCAAGGCAATGTTGGGCATAGAAAGCGGGCTGATAAATGTTGAGCCCATATTGATCCCCGTCGTATAGCCTGTAGTGATGGCATGAATATCGACGTTGGCAAATTTGGCCACTTCCTGAAGCTTCGCATAGAATGCATTATTGTCCATTCCACTTGTGCCTTTGTCAATTAAAAGGGTTCCTCTTCCAAAGGTCTTCCCATCCGGAGTAGTGAATTCTGCGTTGGCTACCCTTACTAAAAATCCAGCTTTCATCAATTGATAGGCCGCTTTGGGAGAATAATAATCTGTCCACTCCAAGGCATATTGATAAGCCCCGACCTCCCCCATAACTTTACCTGGGGCCTGGACAAAGGAATTCTTTTCCAATTGTCTGACGCTGGCCAAATTCAAAATTTTACTGTTTAAGGCCATGTAATCCAAATCAAAAGCCATTGGATAAGTCCAAGCTGAGATGTCATAAAACAAGGAATCTTCAAAAGTGGTCCTAGTTTCAAACATCGCTTTGATCAATCGATACTGTGGTTGATCAGCAGGGACGATGTAGGAAGTTTCTTTGTTAAATTCTTGACCATTTACAGTGATGTCCTCATTAAGTCCAAAGACTTTGATGTCATGTTGCAAGATCAGATCGGCTAAGTGGAAGCTTCGTGCATCGTCATCTTTGGCTCCAAAAATGTATGCCTTATTGACATCCGCATTAGTTTCATTTTTGATTTCAGTGTAAAAATCCCGCATCCATTGATTCAATTCTACACGCATTTCTTTGGCGGCTTGGTAGGAGGAAAGATTGGCAGTAAACTGATTACGGATCGTGAAAGGGAAGCTTAGCATTCCCATTGCTGTCTCTTGAAGATGCCCTCTAGAACTTGCCTGCTCGAAAAGAATTCCAATCGACCCCTGAACGTCGGGGTAAGTGGAGCCTTTACCATAATAGAAGTCATCGTAATTCTCCTGATTATAATACAGTGAACCAATCTGATCTAAGGCTTTCGCGTGATACTCGCCTATTTTTTTGGTGAGCTCAAAGTTTTTATCCGGAGTTAGGGGATGCATTCTTGCAGGAACACCAGGCTGAAAAAAGAAGGTGCTATTTGATCCCATTTCATGGAAATCCAAGTGCACATTTGGAAGCCAGCTTTGGAAAACACGAACTCGGTTTCTTGATTCTGGATGCTGAACCGGCAACCAATCTCTGTTTAGGTCAAACCAGTAATGATTCGTTCGGCCTCTTGGCCAAGCCTCGTTGAGTTCGCGTTGGGCAGGGTCTCCGTTCATGACATAAGGCTTATGTGAGTTTGCCCAAGAAGCAAATCGATTGAGCCCATCCGGATTGATAGCCGGGTCAAGAAGCAGCACCATATTTTCCAGATCGCCCGCAATTTCATTGGCCGCAGCAAAATGATACGCGGCTACTAGCGAAGCATTGGCTCCTGAAGGTTCGTTTCCATGAACCGAATAGCCCATAAACATGACGACTGGCATATTTTGAATATCCACCGAAGCTCCAGGCTCCCTTAATTTTGCCCGATCCGCTTGGATCTGATCCAGCTTGGCCAGGTTTTTAGGTGAAGTAATTGTCAATAATGTCTGTGGCCTTTTTTCGTAAGATCTGCCTGTCTCTTCAAATTTCACTCGATCCGAAGCAGCAGCCACTGCTTTCATATACATGACCAATTGATCGTGAGTGACGTGCCATTCCCCAACTTCATAGCCCAAGACTTCTTTGGGAGTAGGAATTGCAGGATTATAGGTATAGCCTTTTGGCAAATAGTACGAAAGATCAACCTGGGCAAAACCAACCAAGCTGATAAATGATAAAGTCAAGGAGAGCAAAATTCGCTTCATAGAAATAAATAGTTAATCTTTTTCTAAATTCTTACAATTTTTCGAACCAATCATTTAATTTAGGTTCAGTGGTGAATATAATTGAAGAATAGATATGGAATTGATAACTCCCGGATATGGATTGATCGCCTGGCAAGCTTCCGGTTTTATTTACATTGCCGTTTGGATCTATGCCATAGTTAATTTGGTGAATTCAGAGTTTAAGGACTCGCAGATGAAACTCATTTGGGCGCTTATAATTATTCTTACCCCTTTTGGTCCATTTCTATATTTGGCCCTTTCGAGAAGAAACAAAAAGCGAACATTCAATCCAGACTTTTCTAAAATCACGAAACCTTAACCTTAAGCATATGGGATTTATTATGAACCTTGGCCCTTGGCCTTTTATTTTTATTAGCCTGGTATACTTTGGCCTTTGGATCTATTGCATGATTGACATCATCCAATCAAAGTTTAAAGATTCGAATATGAAATTAATCTGGATACTGGTTATTTTATTTGCTCCTTTGATCGGAATGCTCGTTTATTTGGCTTTAGGAAAAGGAACAAAAACTTTATCGTATTAATATGTTTGGAATAGGATTTTTAGGTCTCGCGATTTACATCTACACGATATATGATGTAGTGACTAGCAAGTTTGCCAATGATACAGATCGATTGATCTGGATTTTGATTGTGGTTCTTGTGCCGGTATTAGGCACTATCCTCTGGTTTTTGGTAGGAAGAGGAAAACGAATCGGTTGAGATTTACCTGAATAAATCTTTTACTGCTTCTTCCAAATTGGGAAACTCAAATTGAAATCCTGCCTTTTGGATTTTTTGGCTAGAAACACGATTTCCCCCCAAAACCATGGCCGCCATCTCTCCCAAAACCAGTTTTAGGGCAAATCCCGGCACACCTATACCTACGAATGGCTTTCCTTTGGCATTTGCCGCTACCTTGGTTAACTGATAATTGGTGGCAGGATTCGGGCCTACTGCATTAAAAATCCCCTGTAGAGTTGTTTTTTCAACCGCAAAGACAAAAAGTTTAGCAAGGTCTTCGATATGAATCCAACTCATCCATTGATCACCAGATCCCAAAGGAGCTGCCACAGGTGGCTTGAGCATTTCTCCTAAAGCGCCTCCCGCTGCGTCAAGTACGATTCCAATCCGCAGCAAAACCGTACGAAGGTGAAGTTCTTCCATCTTCTTAACTTCTTTTTCCCATGCTAGGACGACTTGCGCCAAAAAATCATTCCCAGATTCGGCAGACTCATCAATCAGGCTTGTTCCAGTATTGAAGCCATAATAACCCACTGCAGATGCAGAAATAAATGCATCCGGCTTAGAAACTGCCTTGGAAATCGCATCATGCAGCAACTGAGTGCTTTTAGTTCTTGATTCTAGGATTTCTTTTTTTCTCTGGTCCGACCATCGCTGATCCGCTACACCTGCCCCAGCCAAATGGATGATGCAATCTGCCCATTCAATTCCATTCTGGTCCAATTCCATTTTAGCCACATCCCACAAAAAAGTTTGCTGGGACTGTTTGCTTCGACTAAACCAGGCTACTGAAAACCCTTTTTGCTCAAGCAAAAATGTGATCCGTTTGCCTATTAGGCCAGAGCCTCCAGTAATTAAGATATTTTTCATGATTGCTAAAATTCAAGTTAATAACTTTCAATTCAGGAAAAAGTTAGCCGGATCCCTTGATCTCCCCTTTCTCTTTCTCTTGAATTTCAATTTCTATTCCTATTTTGCCCCAAACCTTTAAAAAGAAGAATTGAATTATCAGTTTCTACTAAAAAATCTCGGGCGATGGATCGGCCTAGGAGGACTTGTCGGTCTACTCTCGGGATCAGCATCGGCAATTTTTTTGATCAGTTTAGATTGGGCCACTAATTTCAGAGAAGCGCAACTTTGGATCGTCGCTTTTCTTCCAATCGCTGGTTTTGCGATCGGCTGGACTTATTACAAGTATGGTGAAAAATCAGTCCGCGGCAATAATTTATTGTTGGATGAATTATACCAAAGCCAACATCCAATTCCGCTAAGAATGACTCCCTTGGTTCTTTTTGGGACCATTTTCACACATCTTTTTGGCGGATCTGCAGGAAGAGAAGGTACTGCTGTGCAGATGGGAGGCTCATTAGCTGATCAGCTTACGAAGTTATTTTCATTACAGGAATCAGATCGAAGGCTTCTGCTAATAGCCGGAGTAGCTGGTGGCTTTGCATCCGTCTTTGGGACGCCCCTTGCCGGAGCAATATTCGCATTGGAATGGATGCTTCATCGAAAATTTAGATGGGAATCCCTCTTTCCAGCGTTTTGGACAGCATTTGTTGCACATTGGGTTTGCACTTACCTCTGGGGAGTAGGGCATACATTTTATTCCATCCCAGAAGTCGCTCCGCATACCCTAATTAACCTACTTTGGATTATTCCAGCCGGAATTGCCTTTGGTTTTTCCGGTAGATTATTTGCCAAAACGACGCACTTTTTTTCTTTTCAATTTTCTCGATGGATTGCATATCCACCTTTAAGACCGGTCATAGGCGGACTACTTATTGCCCTTTTTGTGTGGTTTTCGGACAA
>JAHEBE010000311.1 GCA_024642365.1 Algoriphagus sp. | reverse complement strand
TTCGGGAACTCGGATGAATTGGTAAAGTTGGAGGTTGGAGCTATTCGGAGAAAGAATCGCAGCATCGAGACACTTTTTTACCAAGTCATGATCGAAGGTTACTTCTTGATCAAATAACCGCACGGATCGGCGTGCTTCCACAGCCTCGAAAAACCCTAGCTCCTGTACTTTTTCCATTATTTATCCTTTTTCTACTTGGTTGGTAATTTTTTTTGCAAGTTTGGTGATACTTTGGGGTAAAGTTAGAAAGAATATTCAACTGCTATTTCTATGATTTTTGAATTAATCCGATTACAATTTCTAAAGAGTTACCGGTCAACTTCCTTCGCCAAAAGTGCCATGGCGAATATATTTCTGGGTTTTCTGATTCTCGTATTACTCAGTTATGTATTTGGGGCTGGGATTTTCCTGCCTCGAATTATTGAGTTGCTGGCAGAGGGCCAAGATCCGATTGTGGTACTGAATAGCTATTTGATTTTCTTTTTCCTGGCGGAGTTCATGTACCGATATTTTCTTCAAACCTTACCAGTCATTGAATTAGAAAGCCTATTGCACCTACCAATTGGGAAAGGAAGAATCATTTCCATGCTCTTGATTCGCTCTTTTATATCTGCGATGACATTGATTCCAATTTTATTATTTCTTCCATCAGCATTCCAAATTATAGCGCCTGAATATGGAACTACCGGAGCTATTTTCTGGATTGGTAGCATCGCCTTTACGAGCTGGACTTTACATTGGTTTATGCTTTGGTTCAAGCAACGATTCGAAGATGGATTGATAGGGCTGATTGTAGTTTTTGCGGTATTCGGGCTAGGTGCTGGCTCAAGTTATATGGGTTGGTTTAATCTTGGGGAACTGACCAAACCGATATTTGATTTGGCTTTAACAAGCCCATTGCCTATGGCATTAATGGCAGTTTTATTAGTAGGGACTTATTTGTTATGCCGTAAATTTTATCTTGATAATGCTTATCTGGAAGATTTGACTGAGGCTGATGAGATCCGTTTTGTGGGTCAATCGATTGGTTTTTTCTCCCGATTTGGATTGGCGGGTGAGCTGGCAAATTTGGAATGGAAGCTTATTGTCCGACATAAGAAAAGCAGGACTATTTTGATGCTTTCAAGCTTTTTCCTGTTTTATGGATTGCTTTTTTATACCCAACCAGAATATCAAAGTGAAGATGGGGGTCTCGGTGCAATATTCATCTTTGTAGGAGCTTTTATTACCGGAATTTTTATGATCCAGTATGGACAGCAGTTTTTGAGCTGGAATTCTGGAAATTTTGATTTTTTCCTAAATCGAAAAAATGGGGTTGAGGCTTTAGTCAAAGGAAAGTACCTCTTGCTTATGAGCATTTCTGTAATTTACTTCCTAGCCTCCATTCCATATGTTTACTTTGGCTTGGATATTCTTTTGGTACACATTGCCACCTTCTTATTCAATGTCGGAATCTTGATCCACGTGATTATCTATTTGGCACTATGGAAGCCAAAGCCAATGGACCTCAATAAAGGTGCAATGTTTAACTATGAAGGTGTTGGGCCGGCCCAATTCCTGATGATTATTCCTATGATGGCTGGACCTTATCTCGTGTACTTGCCTTTTTATTTCTTATTTAATGAATACATCGGCTTGCTGGCATTGGGAGTCACGGGGATTATTGGAATTCTCGCTTTTAAACCGCTCAGCCAAATCAATCTCAATAGAATTAATTCAAACCGTTACGAAATTTCATCTTCATTCCGTCAAGAATCATGATCCAAGTCAATCAGTTAAAAAAGCAATATAAAGAAGCCGTAGTCCTAGATGTGGAACAACTTTCGATTCCTAAATCCGAATGCTTTGGATTAGTGGGAAATAACGGAGCTGGGAAAACCACACTTTTCCGAATAATGCTAGACCTTGTTCGAGCGACTTCAGGAACAGTACAAATTGATGGGATGGATGTGAGCAAAACAGAGGCTTGGAAAGCAACAACTGGAGCTTATCTAGATGAGCACATGCTTTTGGCTTATTTGACTCCTGATGAATATTTCCAGACGCTCCGCAAAATTTATGGGATGTCAGAGGCAGACCTTGGAGTCCACTTGAGCAAGTTTACCGAGTTATTTAATGAGGAGATTTTGGGAAAAAAGAAATACATCCGAGATCTTTCCAAAGGTAATTTGAAAAAAGTGGGAATCGCTGCAGCGATGATGGGAAAGCCAGAGGTGGTTTTTCTGGATGAACCTTTTGAAAACCTGGACCCAAGTTCACAGAACAGATTAAAAAAGCTGGTTCTTACTGAAAAGGAAAATTCAAGAATTACTTTTTTGATTTCCAGTCATGACTTAAACCATGTCACCGAGATTTGTGATCGAATTGTCTTATTGGAAAAGGGAAAAATCATCCGAGATTTGAATGATAAATCCTTAATGGTAGATGAATTGAACAGCTATTTTGGGACATAATATTATTTCTCATAAAAAAGCCCTGCTGGATACCAGTAGGGCTTTTTTTGTGGAGCTGGCGAGATTCGAACTCGCGTCCAGATAAGGAAACAGCGTACCGTCTACATGCTTAGTCATCGGTTGGGTTTTCGATCGGCCTATGCTGGATGACACACCTCAGTCCGACTTAGCTACTAAATCTTAAGCTTGCCTAATAGCATCACAAGCAGCAGTCCGATCAAGTCGACACCTCAATTCCACACGGATCAGACAACGCATGGTGAGATGTGGCTGGGGAATCACTCTCGTGACTCAACCCTTTAAGCGATCTATCCTAAGAGGTTAGATTAAGCAGCCATGGCGTAAGAATTTTCGCCATTTATGGTTCGTAT
The DNA here is from genome assembly GCA_024642365.1 of Algoriphagus sp. Lineage (GTDB taxonomy): Bacteria > Bacteroidota > Bacteroidia > Cytophagales > Cyclobacteriaceae > Algoriphagus. The sequence continues at coordinate 940 of JAHEBE010000311.1, read as the reverse complement.
GAATGGTTTAAGGCCGTACATACTCCAGCCTGCATGCGAGCCCGATGATTACACTTACTGTCAATACCGGTCAGCCCCATTTGTGATCGAATGACAAAAGTAAGCGATTTTTGGTTCCATCAGGTAATTATAGTTTGTCTGGAAGATTTTTAAAAAACTATAAAATTTCATTTAGTTGGCTTTCAGACTTTTATTTTAAAATCCTGGAGAATAGTCTGCAAAGGCCTCCCTGAATATGCAGATTTTTATATCTTGCAGTGATGGAAAATTTCGTCGTTTCGGCAAGGAAATACAGACCCGCGGATTTCAAGAGCGTCGTGGGTCAACAGCATATTACAACTACACTTCAAAATGCGATAAAAAACAAGCATTTAGCGCAAGCATTTTTGTTTTGCGGACCAAGAGGTGTTGGGAAAACTACCTGTGCCAGAATTCTTGCCAAGACGATCAATTGCGAAAATCTGCAGGCTGATTTTGAGGCGTGTGGGAAATGTGATTCCTGCGTATCCTTCCATAACAATAGCTCCTTTAATATCTATGAGTTGGATGCAGCCTCTAACAATTCTGTGGATGATATCCGGAATTTGGTAGAGCAAGTTCGATACGCTCCGCAAAAAGGCGATTACAAAGTCTATATCATTGATGAGGTGCACATGCTTTCTACAAATGCATTTAATGCATTTTTGAAAACATTGGAGGAACCACCCAAGTATGCCATTTTTATTTTGGCCACTACAGAAAAGCATAAAATACTCCCGACAATTCTTTCCCGTTGCCAGATTTTTGACTTCAATCGAATTCAGGTAAAGCATATTGCCGAACATTTGGAAGGCATAGCTAAGAAGGAGCAGGTGGATTATGAGGAAGAGGCACTTCGATTGATTGCCACAAAAGCGGATGGTGCGCTTCGAGATGCGCTTTCGATCTTTGATTTGATCGT
>JAHEBE010000310.1 GCA_024642365.1 Algoriphagus sp. | reverse complement strand
AGAGTTACCCTTGACTTGACAGGATTACCACCAACAATACAAGAAATAGATAATTTCTTGGCAGATAAATCTGCCAATGCTTTTGAAAAAGTAGTGGATCGATTGCTTTCCTCTCAAGAAAATGCGGAAAGACTTACCATGGAATGGCTCGACGTGGCTCGATATGCCGATTCGCATGGGGTGTCATTTGATGGCTATCGGGAGATGTGGCCTTATCGAGATTGGGTGATTCAAGCCTTCAAAAAGAACATGCCATATAGCGATTTTATCACCAAACAAGTGGCGGGGGATTTGATTCCTAATGCGACTTTGGAGGATAAACTTGCCACTGCTTTTTATCGGTTAAATCCGATGGAAGCTTCTGCAGGTTCTATTCAAGAAGAGTATCGTGTAGAATATGTGGCAGAACGCACTGCCACTACAGGAACGGCTTTTCTGGGTTTGACGATTGGCTGTGCCCGCTGCCATGATCATAAGTTTGATCCGATCAGTCAAAAGAATTTCTTTCAGTTATCAGCCTTCTTCAACAGTATTGATGAATATGGTCTTGGCCCTACTGATTTGAATCGAGCACCTACTGTGTTACTTTTTGAGGAAAAGGATAAAATAAAATTAGATTCTTTGGATCGATTAATCGCAGAAAAAGAGGGTGATCTGAAAAAGCTTGAGGCAAAAGAGATTAAAGCCTATGTGGCTGATTTGAATCAGAATTCCAAAATCCCAAATCTAATCGGTTCCTATTCTTTTGAATCAGCTGAAAAAATAAAACGTGTTGTCAAAAGGGAGAACCCATTTGCTGACGAGGAAGCAGAGGAGTATAAAATGAAATCCGCTAAAGAAAAAGCGAAAATAGATTCCCTCAAGAAAGTGGCAAAAAAGAAGGCAGAGAAAGAAGAGGTCTTCATTTTAGACAAGAATAAAAAATCTGAGGCCACACTCGGGGTAGAAATGAAGCCTGGCAAGAAGGGGAATGCTGTGGCCTTCGATGATGACTATGATTATGTCAGCTTGAACGAAACCGGTTTTTTCGACCAGTATGAGAGTTTTAGTGCAAGTGTATGGGTCAATCCAAAAAAGGAGGATGTGAAGCATATCAAAAACATCATCGGAAACAGCAATAATTTCTTAGGCTTTTATAGAGGTTGGGAGATGATTTTGGATTCTTCCAATCATGTGTCATTACGCTTGATTCACCGTCTTCCGGATGATTATTTGGAGGTTGTTTCGGAAGGAAAAGTAACTCCTGATGCCTGGACTCAAATCGGGTTTACCTATGATGGAAGTGGCAAAGGAGCTGGGGTTTCACTTTTCATCAATGGGGAAAAACAAAAATCAATTCAAACTTTTGATAAACTTACCAGAAGCATCCTACCGATCCATGAATATACCGCGAAGCTTGATACGCTTCCTTTGAGGATTGGGAAAAGCTATCGTTTATTCACCTTTGACCCCGGAATTTTTAAAGGCCTGATCGATGAAGTTCAATTGTTTGACCGAGACTTGACTGTGGGCGAAATGGCCACTTTAGGAGGACTGGATCCCAATAAAGTGCCTAAAACTGGTGCAAGCCAGTATTTCACGCAAAAAGATAAAGAGGGTATTGCTCTTCGAAACCAACTTCGAGCGATAAGGAAGGCACGAACCTCAATAATGAATAATACCCGTGAAGTGATGGTAATGGAAGACATGCCTAAGCCGAGGCAGACGTATTTGCTGAGCCGGGGACTCTATAATCAATATGCTGAAAAAGTAGAAACCAGCACGCCTGAAAATATTTTACCCTACCCTGAAAATTATCCAAAGAATAGAATGGGTTTAGCGATGTGGTTAGTGAATCGCGACAATCCATTGCCGTCGCGAGTAATTATTAATCGCTATTGGCAAATGGTTTTTGGGACAGGCATTGTAAAAAGCTCTGGAGATTTTGGGATTCAGGGAGATTTGCCTTCCCACCCAGAACTATTAGATTGGCTTGCAGCGGAGTTTATGGAAAGTGGCTGGGACCTCAAAAAGATGCTTAAGCTAATGGTGATGTCTGCTACTTACCAGCAATCTTCTTTTGCAAATCAGGAAAAGTATGAGGCTGATCCTGACAATAAGTACTATTCAAGATCTAGTAGCTACCGATTACCAGCCGAATTTATCCGGGACAATGCCTTGGCATCTAGTGGTATTCTGGATAAAAAAGTGGGTGGCCCTAGTGTAAAACCTTACCAACCAGAAGGTCTTTGGGAAGAATTGGGAGACTTTTCCTATAAGCTTCATCGCTATAGACAGGACTCTTTGGCCAATTTGCATCGAAGAAGTATGTATACTTTTGCACGCCGATTTTCTCCCTCGCCATACATGATCACTTTTGATGCTGGCAACCGAGAGATTTGCATTACTCGACGGGTGAATACGAACACTCCTTTGCAAGCACTTAACTTACTCAATGATCCGCAATTTGTGGAGGCCTCCAGGTCTATGTCAGAGCGTGTATTTCATGAAAAAGAGTCCATTGATGAACGACTGACACTAAGCTTTCGCCTATCCACTGGTGTTTCGCCTAGCCCGGCATTACTTGCCACCCTTCGATCGCATTACGAAAGCGCACTAAAGCAGTTTAAAGAAAACCCATCCATGGCCGATTCTTTATTAGCAGTGGGAGAACTTCCACATGATAAAAAACTCGACAAAAGCCAGCTGGCTGCGATGACCATAGTCGCGAATTCAATTTTAAATTTTGACGAATCTTACATGAAAAGGTAATTATGGGACATAATCACATTCATACTCCAGTATCTAGAAGAGAGTTTTTAACCAAAACTTCCCTTGGAATTGGAGCGCTTTCATTTGCCTCTTTACTGAATCCTAGTTCCTTACTTGCAGCTAGTGGCTCGCCACATTTTGTGCCGAAAGCTAAAAGGATCATTTATCTCTATATGAATGGGGCGCCGTCACAATTGGATCTTTTTGATTATAAGCCCCAATTGATCAAGCGAAATGGAGAGAACCTGCCTTCCAGTGTACTTGGAGATCGGGTGACTGGCACCGTTGCCGCACAGAATTCCCTTCCAATGGTAGGATCACCTTATGGGTTTAAGCAAAATGGAAAAAGCGGCATGTGGATGAGTGACTTATTGCCTCATATGTCTAAGATTACGGATGAGCTGTGCAAAGTCCAATCAATGTACACTGCTTCGGTTCAGCATGAACCTGCCCAGATGTTTACCAATACAGGATCGGAGCTTCCAGGTAGGCCATCATTTGGTTCATGGATTAGTTATGGGTTAGGATCTGACAATGAGAATTTGCCGGCTTTTATCGTTTTGAAAACCGAGGGACTGGAGGGTGGATTTGCAGGGCTTTATTCTAGCGCATTTCTTCCTGCAGAACATCAAGGCGTTCGTTTTCGAGGAGGTAAGGATCCGGTTTTATTTCTGACCAATCCTCCAGGAGTAACCGAAGCTGCTCGTCGCGAGCAATTGGATTATTTGAAAAAAATGCAGGAAGGTGCCTTCGATTTTTGGGAAGACCCATCTATAAAGGCCAAAATGGCTCAATATGAAATGGCTTTTCGAATGCAAACTTCAGTGCCTGAAGTTGTAGACACGAAAGGAGAACCAGACTATATCTATGAGCAATATGGAGCCGATAGTAAAAAGCCAGGAACTTTTGCGAGTAATTGCCTTTTGGCAAGGAGGCTCGCCGAGCGAGGCGTGAAGTTTATTCAGGTGTATCATGGCGGCTGGGATCATCACAGTGATTTGCCAAAAAATATTGG
>JAHEBE010000309.1 GCA_024642365.1 Algoriphagus sp. | reverse complement strand
AACTCCTGCTTGGGTTCGCGATAGGGATAAAAGTAGTCGTCAAAATGAATCGCGTCGATGTCGTAATTTTCTACAATTTCACTGATGACGGAAAGCAAATGTGTTTTGACTTCTGGTAAACCTGGATCGTAATACCATTTTGTGCCGTATTTCAGCATCCAGGAGCGGTGTTTGTTAAAGTCATGCTCTGGACTGAGCTCGTCGGTTTTGAGATCCATGGTAGCTCGGTAAGGATTGAGCCAAGCATGGAATTCCAAACCTCGATCATGGGCTTCTTTGATCATCCAGGTCAATGGATTTTCTCCGGTTGCTGGTGCCTGACCCTGCTTGCCAGTCAAATACTTAGACCATGGAGCATATCTGCTTGGGTAAAAGGCATCTCCTGAAGTTCTCACTTGCACGATAACTGCATTGAAGTTTAGCCCTTTGTAATAATCAAGCAAGCCAATGAATTCCTTCTTTTGCTTTTCCCAAGGATCAGTGGAAGAAATCGGCCAATCAATATTTGCAACAGTGGCTATCCATACGCCGCGAAATTCCCGAGGCATTTCGGGCATCTGGTAGTTTAGGGGTTGTAGTGCTACCGGCACTTTTACTATTGGCTTTGGAAGGGTATTACTTGACTCTTTTGGGCCTTGGGAAGCCGGCTGAGAAGTTCTGGATTTAGAAGTGCTTGGTTTTTGAGTTTTACAGGCAGAAAAAAGGAGTCCAAAAGTGAGCAGGAAAGCGCAACAATAGGTAATTCGTTTCATAGAAGGGTTTTCCAGCTTAAAGCTTTGGTAGTGGTTTTAAATTAAGATCTGATAGATTTTTTCGAAGTTTTTCCATGAATTTATCTCCCGGATCAGTTTTGGCTGTTCGGTAATCTGGGTCTAATTCCTTCCAAAGTGGGGTTGTTTGAAAATTCTGATATTCATGATGCCCGATTACATAATCAATCAGATATTTTTTTCGCAAATAACGAATGACTTGTTCATTGGCTTTTAGCTGGGCCTTTGTCAATGGATCTTGATCGCTGCCGACATTTTCGATTCCAATCGCCATGTAATTTAAGCCGATCACGTGCCTTGCAAAGGTTGTGTCGGGTAAAAGCCTGAAAATCGTACCATCTCGATCGATTAGGAATTGGGAGGATACATTCAAATTACTCGCGCCTTGAAGATCTTCTCTTCCACCCAAGGTAGGCGGATTGAAAACATCATATGTCACCTCGATATTATCAATCGCTGTCCAGTGCACCACTACCATTTTGGGGGTAATCTTTGCTGTAGCCTGCTCGAGTCCATGCCTATCCTTGAGGTATTGGATCGAAAGTGCCTCTCGCTCTGAATTCCAAGTGATTGGTTTATCTATGATTCGGAATGTTGGTTTGGGACTACAAGCGATCTGAAAAAAAAGGAACAAGATCAGGCCAGTCTGTGAAATTCTTTGAAATAAGCCGTTGAAATTCATCTGTGTTGGGGTTATTTATTCGGGCTAGAAAGCAAAATTCATTCGAATTCTCAGCTAAACTAGCCAGAAAAAACCAAGTTCAGGAATGATCTGAATCAATTTTTACCTTTAATTTTCAGGATTTGCCCACATTGGCGAATTAACAAAAGCTAGTTTTTCTTACCGGGATGATAAATTGCTTTTGCATTTTTCAAGACAGTTTCCTTATCTAAACTCATTGGTTTTAGTTTCTGAGTTAAAAAAAGCTCCATTTGATCATCGAAATGAGGACTTTCAGGATTATTACTTGCGCCATAGACATTGATAGTCTCAATCTGAGGAAGTCCATCTCCAAATCGGACCATCATGATGTAGGATTCTCCCTGAATGCCTCTGCGCATGCCATTCTCCCAAGACTGTGAGCGCATAGCGGTAATGACATCATCAATTCCAGGAAGCGGAAGTGCTTTATCTCCGCGGACAAGTTTTTGATATTCTCCTAGTCTGACTTGCTCTTTGCCAAAATGAGTTTCAAAATGAAGTTTTGCAGCACGAAGACCTTGCACAGATTCGGCTTCTGTCAAAGTTGTTTCTATTGTTCTGCCGGTTTTGGCAAATTCATCCCACCAATAGTAATAGACAAAAGCAAAAACTGCCGCTCCCTCACTCTCCACAGTTGACTTTTTGTCCCAATTTTTGAGCGTTTGGATTTGAGTAGCAATGTCAGGATACGCAGTAGGATCTAATTGAAAAAGCGATTGCATATCCGTACGAAAAGCCAGTTTTTCAGGCAATTGTCCATCGTATTTGATCTGCTTAAATCGCTCATAAGTAATCCGACCTGTATCCAACATGAGTTCCCGAAATCGTGTCGATCGGTTATTATCCCGCAAGGAGTAATTCATCGTTTTTGGATAGGCGTCGGGATCCAAATTGTCTGCCACGCCACTTGCTTTGAATGGCGAATGGTTGGTGTTATACAAATAACCTGATCCGGGATTGAGCTGCTGTGGTAGATCCGCAAAGGAGTGATAGTTCGTCCAAAGCGTCTTTTTAGTGTTTCCAGGAACAGTACCTGTATAGTCAAAATCAGGATTACGGACAGGGATCAAGCCGTTGCTCACATAGAAAATGGTGTCATATCGATCTGCATATACCGTATTGAAACTGGTCAATTCCATTCGACCCATTGCAGCTTTAAATTGAGAGAAATTCTTGGCTTTATTCATTCGCCACCATTCTTCTGGAGCTCCTATTTTCTCCAAGGCACCCAACCGAATAGCGAATGCACCTTGATCGGTAATCAAAGTAGGGCCGTAGATACTCTTCCAAGTCTTCTTTGGAAAAGGAATCGTGATCAAATCCCACAGTTTGACCCGAAGCCAGATTGTTTCTTCCTCCAACTCAAGCCACTCGCCATCTACTTGGTATTGACTGTCATTTTCAGGGTTGATATTCAATTGGTACAAGTCAAGAAGATCTGGGAAATTCACCGTGTGAGCCCAACCAAGATTTTCATTTACCCCATGAAAAATCATCGTGCCACCAGGAAAAAGTCCACCCAGACTATTCCAGCCTTCTTCTGAGTGTAAATGTGCTTCATACCAAGCTACAGGTCCATCGAGTGGCTGATGAGAATTGATGGCTAAAAAATTCTCACCAGTAGTTGTTCTGGAGGAATGGATCGCGATCGCATTTGACCCCTTTGGGTTCATGTCGATGGGTAATACATCCACTTTGCCAGAGACGATTTGCTGTACGGCGCGATCAGCTCCGGACATTTGAGCGAGCGAAAGGATATAGGCTGCGGTAATTTCCTTTGTATTCACCGGAAAGGCAGATTGAAGCAAAACTTTCTCAGGATGAGCGAGTGCAAAATCATTCATTCCGGCTGCATAGCCTTCCAAAATAGCTTTGAATTCATTGGAAAATGCAGACTCATATTTTTCTGTCGCGATTTCCTGGGTTTGAAGGAAGTGACCAAAAAAATCTACAGCAGCTCCATCTTGACCATATACTCTACCAAGCATCCGCTTTCCTGCGAGTAAGGTTTTTTGAATGGTTTCAAAATCGTCCTCAGCATGGGCCCATGCCAAACCATAGGCGACATCTGCATCTCTTTTCCCAAAAATATGTGGCACTCCAAAATCATCTCGAGCAATCTGAATATCTGCGGTATTCCATCCTGATTCCGAATAATTGGATCCACAACTAATGCTAAGTATTGAAACAATAATTAAGAACAGATTTTGAGAGATTTTTTTAGAATTTATCATGGGCCTGAAGTTAAAAAATGAAAGAAAGAAAATGGGATTTAATTTCCACTTCAGGTTATAAAAA
>JAHEBE010000308.1 GCA_024642365.1 Algoriphagus sp. | reverse complement strand
GTTAGCAATGCAATCAGCTGGATTTTTTTCATAGAAATGCTGCGAATAAGATTTTAGCCCAAAATAACCACTTAAGTAACTGAAAACAAAAGAGACTAACAGCCTGAATTTTTCTCCTCCTTATTTTTTCCCCTTAGGACGTAGGGGACGACATTCTACATCTGCGACAAAGTAATTTGGGTGAGTCTCTAAAGTCTGGAGCATGGTCAGCGCCACATCAATGGGGCGCATCATATTTTCATTGGCCTGAATGCCAGGGATGTCATCAAAGAAATTGGTTTGAATCGATCCCGGATAGATGGTCGACACCTTGATTCCAAAATCACGCAATTCCATGTATAACGAATGGGAGATTCCTCTGACGGCATGTTTGGTGCCCACATATCCTGCAAATTGGTTCACGCCATTTAGTCCTGCTATGGAAGCAACATTCAGAATATGTCCTTCATCAGCTGCTTTCATCCCAGGAATCAATCGCTTCGTGGTATAAAAAATCCCATGCACATTGGTGTCAAACATGGCTTTCCAATCTTCCGAAGAAAAAGTCTCCGTAGCTCCAGCCACACCAAAACCTGCATTGTTTACTAATATTCGGATATCTGTTCCCAGCTTTGCAGTTGTTTTTTGAAAAGCATTTTCCACAGATTCTTCATTTGCCACATCGCAGGTGAAAAAATGGAAATTGGAATGATTGAGTTCCGGGCTTGTTCTACCCCAGCCTGCCACGATAGTTCCTTTTTCCAATAAAAGCTTCACAAGCTCCAAACCGATGCCTTTGCTGACTCCGGTGACTACTGCAATTTTATTTTTGAGTTCCATAGTATTTTTTGATCTGTGAGTTAAAAAAGAAATTTCTCCAGAAATAGTTCTCCTCCAGAAAGATTTTAAACCATTTACATGAAAAGTCATGTGCTCTCGATCATTTTTCTAAATTTGAGATTGAACAAATCACTCAACCATGAAAAAACTTATACTTCCCTTACTTCTTGTTTCTGGGACGGTCTTTGGGCAATCCAGTCTAAGACCAACAATTGATAAGCAAGCCTCAGCCATCGAATCCAAGGTGATCGAATGGCGAAGAGATATCCACCAAAATCCAGAACTCGGCAATCAAGAAGTTCGCACAGGTAAAAAAATCGCAGAACATCTTCGCTCACTGGGAATAGAAGTGACTGAGGGAGTTGCATTAACCGGTGTAGTTGGTGTATTAAAAGGTGGCAAACCAGGACCAACTGTTGCTTTAAGGGCTGATATGGATGCTTTACCTGTCACAGAGCGGGTAGATTTACCATTCAAATCAACGGTCACCACTACCTACAATGGCCAAGAAACAGGCGTTATGCATGCATGTGGCCACGATACGCACGTAGCAATCCTAATGGGTGTTGCTGAAGTTCTAGCTGGCATGAAGGATCAGTTGCAAGGAAATGTGAAATTCATTTTCCAACCTGCTGAGGAAGGCGTTTATGATGCAGAACTTGCAGGTGCGGAGATGATGGTGAAAGAAGGCGTCATGAAAGATGTAGATGCCATTTTTGGCTTACACATTGGATCTCAAATGGAGGTTGGAAAAATTGGATACCGATCAGGCCCTGCAATGGCAGCAGTTGATAATTTAGAAATCACCTTGAAAGGAACTCAAGCGCATGGTGCATCGCCTTGGTCAGGTGTGGACCCGATTGTGACTTCTTCTCAAATCGTGATGGGCCTTCAGACGATCCTCTCAAGAAGCGTTAATATTACTGAAAACCCTGCAGTGGTAACTGTTGGAGCTATTCATGGCGGAATCCGTCATAACATTATTCCAGAAAAAGTAGAAATGATCGGTACGATCCGAACCTTTGGTACCGCTCAACAAGATTTGGTACACAAGCGAATTCGTGAAATCGCGACTAACATCGCAGAAAGTGCCGGAGCTACTGCAGATGTACGCATCAAGAAATTGTATCCTTCTACCATCAACAATCCTGCGTTAACAGCACAAATGGCTCCAACGATTTTGGCAGCTGCAGGCGATGGAAATGTGATCGCAAACCCTCCAATCACAGGAGCAGAGGACTTCTCTTTCTTTCAAATAGAAAAGCCAGGATTATTTATTTCCCTGGGCGGAATGAAAAAAGGCGGTGACCCAACCAAAACTCCTTCTCACCATACGCCTGACTTCTACATCGACGAAGGTGGATTTGTATTAGGTATGCGTGTGATGAGCTACTTTGTGGTGGATTACATGGGAATGAAAAAATAATTGCAGGAATAATCCCTGCTGCAAAACCCTTCCTGATTAATTCAGGAGGGGTTTTGTTTTTTTACACGATTCATCCTAGATTTTTCTATTTTACAGCATCAAACAAAAATTAATGAAAAAGCTACTCCTTCCCCTACTGATAATCGCTTTGCCAGCTTTTGGACAGAGCAAACTCCGTACAGATATCGACAAAAAATCCGATGCAATCGAATCCAAAGTCATCGATTGGCGACGAGATATTCACCAACATCCTGAGTTAGGGAACCAGGAGTTCCGCACGGCAGGAAAAATCGCAACTCATCTTCGTTCGCTAGGAATTGAAGTCACCGAGGGTGTTGCTGTGACGGGTGTAGTTGGCGTTCTCAGAGGAGGAAAACCCGGGCCGATGGTCGGACTTCGCGCAGATATGGATGCACTTCCGGTGACCGAACGGAATGATCTTCCTTTCAAATCGGTCAATACAGCCACTTACAATGGACAAGAAACTGGTGTGATGCATGCCTGCGGACATGATTCCCATGTGGCGATTTTGATGGGAGTGGCAGAAGTATTGGCCAGTATGAAAGACCAGTTGGAAGGTTCAGTAAAATTCATTTTTCAACCTTCGGAAGAAGGAGTAATTGGGTTAGAAACCTTTGGGGCAAAGCAAATGGTCGAAGAAGGCGTGATGGATGATGTCGATGCTGTCTTTGGTTTGCATATTTGGGCACAAGTAGAAGCTGGAAAAATCGGCTACCGATCAGGACCTTTTATGGCAGCAGCTGACTTTTTTGATGTGACTGTCCAAGGCGTTCAGGCGCATGGAGCCTCACCCTGGTCTGGCGTAGATCCCATTGTCACCACAGCGCAAATTATTACTGGACTCCAGACGATTGTCTCACGAAATGTCAATGTGACTGAGGCCCCTGCAGTGGTGACGATCGGTGGAATTCACGGAGGAATCCGGCACAATATCATTCCAGAGAAAGTAGAATTGATCGGTAACATTCGGACTTTTGGCGATGACCAACAAGCTTTGGTTCATAGACGATTTGAAGAAATCGCCACGAATATCGCTGAAAGTGCCGGTGCCACAGCAGATGTTCGAATCACAAAACTGTACCCCTCTACCGTAAATCCCCCGGAATTTATGGCAAAAATGCTTCCTTCTATTCAAGCAGCAGCTGGGGCTGGAAATGTGATTGAAATGGATCCTATTACCGGTTCTGAGGATTTCAGCTATTTTCAACGTGAAAAACCGGGGATTTTCATCATGCTCGGCGGTATGAAAATTGGAGGAAATCCCTTGACCACCCCTTCTCACCATACTCCTGATTTCTATTTGGAAGAAAGTGGATTTAAAGTTGGGGTTAAAGCCTTGAGCTATTTTGTAGTGGACTACATGGGAATGAAAAAGTAAAAAGTTGGCAGAACCAGTTTATATGAAACTTAAAGCCAAATCAAAAATCAACTTGTTCCTTTATAATTCATTTCAAAATGGAATAGTACCTTTGACTCGATAACGCCAACCCAAATTTTCAGTGTATAAATC
>JAHEBE010000045.1 GCA_024642365.1 Algoriphagus sp. | reverse complement strand
ATCGTTTGGGTTCTCCACCTGCAGCAGGGATGAGGTAAACATCCGTATTGCCATCATATTCACCTGTAAATGCAATCCATTTCCCATCGGGAGAAAAGTGCGGAAGACTTTCTTCCCCTTCATTACTGGTCATTCGGACGGCATTTCCACCGGCACGAGGCGCTTTCCATAGGTCATTGGCATAGACAAAAACGATTTCTGAATCCGATAAAGTTGGCTGACGGAGCAGCTGCGTTCCTTGGGAAAAAGCAGTTGCTGCCAAACTAAGGAGGAAGGCGGTAGCAAAGAATTTTTTCATATGAAGAAAATTTGGGGTTTCTTAAAATTAAGGCAAACAAAGAGGAGAATCCAAACCGACTATCAGAAAAGGAAGGTGCTCATCAAATGAACAAGTCAAAGATTCCATAGATCTTTTAGAAGTTCTTGTTAAGCAATAAAATTAGAATGAATCGTAATTTGAAAAAATCACCCTACTTCAGATATTGATATTTAATTGCGGGCTTTTTGTAATTCCTTAACCTAAGTTTATCCGCATTTTTTCACGAGATTATAGGTCCCAAGCTAATCTTGTTATGAAACTTAATTTCCGGAACTGCTTAGTCTTACTTATGACGCTGGTTTTTGCGAATGGCTTTGCGCAAGAAAAATTGCCTTTGGATGCGGAGAAGTTAGAAGTGGTATTGCCAAAAACGATTTGGGGGTCGAAGTCAAAAATAACTCTAACGGGCTATGCCCAGGTAATTGGGAAGGAGGGAATTACTTCTTCCAAAATAAAGGAAATTGATGGGGTGGGCTATTCTGAATCCAAACAAAACCTCCGGATTTCTCTTCAGGTATCGGAACATGAGTTTGCCGAATTGGATGGTCAAGCATTTCAATATGTAGATTATGGGGTAAGCGGTAATAATACCTTAAACCGTTTATTAGATCTGGGGATTGAATCGGAAACTATTACCCGGATGAATTTTCTTCCACGGGTCAATAAGGCTTCGATCGAAACATCATCCGAGCCTTCTGATACTTGGGGGTTAAAATTTAACATTCCTGTAGAAGCAATCAAGGAAGAATTTTTAGTGGGTTATTTGACCAATGGAGAGCGAACAATCAAAGTCATACAGACCAACTTGGATTACCTCTTGACAGATAATGCGCCTGCATATATGAACGAGGATCTGGATTTTTTTGAATTTATAGAATTTGGAGTCAGTCTTGGCGCAGTAACTTTTGAAGCTGAAAACTCGATATGGTTAAAACCTGATTTAGATCCAAACACGAAGATGATAGTATGCATTGCCATGATGGCTTTGGCTTTTTAAAACAAAAGGTTATGATTTTTCATTTGTATTTTTGGTATATTATTGATTGTTAGATATGTAGGTTGATTTTGATGGGTCGCGCCTGATAATTTTTCTAGATAACTCAAAGCTCATCTTCCAACTGGGTACCTGAGATTTAATCTATAATGTTTGAAAGATAGATTTAGCATCAAGAAAAGTTACATAGATAGCTATGGAGACCAGAGACCATGAAAAACGGGGCGAAACCAAAAAGCCAGAAGATTGGAAACTTTAAATTTTTAAATCATGCCAAAGTATGTAATTGAAAGAGAAATTCCAGGAGCTGGAAAATTAACTCCTGCAGAGCTTAAGGGTATTTCACAAATTTCTTGTGGAGTGTTAAGTAAAATGGGTTCACAAATCCAATGGATTCATAGTTATGTAGTTACGGATAAAATTTATTGCGTTTACTTCGCTCCAAACGAAGAAATGATCCATGAGCATGCTAGGCAGGGAGGTTTTCCTGCCAATTTGGTTTCGGAAGTTTCAGCAATTATTGATCCTGCAACAGCTGAGTAAGTAAAAGCAAGACATCTGGTGAATTTTAAAGCGTAGCTCATACCTAAAAGGTTTGCTACGCTTTATTTTTTAGATTCCCATATCAAATAAACTGCTGAGAATCATGATGTCTCCAATTCTTTGAATTGGCTTTCATAAGAAAAATCATGAAATTAATAAAGCCCAACGAAATAGGGATTTTAGGAAATAGAATCAAATGAATTACCATACTGCAACAATTTCAGATACTTACCTCAGATTAAAGACCGATCAATCTGGATTGAGTAATACTGAAATTGAGTCTCGTCAAAAAAAATATGGTAAGAATGAGCTGAAGCAAAAAAAAAGGAAATCGGTTTTTGGGCTTGTGCTGAATCAATTTAAAGATGTGATGATTCTTATTTTGATTTTGGCTGCTGCGATTTCGTTGGTTGTAGGGGAAAGCACGGATGCTATAGTTATCCTAATCATTGTTTTACTAAATGCTTTAATAGGCTTCGTTCAAGAATATCGAGCAGAAAAAGCCATGGAAGCCTTGAAAAAAATGTCAGCGCTCCATGCAACGCTAAGGAGGGAGAATAAGATGATTCAAGTCCTTGCAACGGAATTGGTACCCGGTGACATTGTAATACTTGAAGCAGGAATGCTAGTTCCTGCAGATATTCGTTTGATTTCCACCCAACTTTTGAAAATTGAAGAATCCTCTCTTACAGGAGAATCAGTAGCAATTGAAAAATCCCCAAATGACTTGGTCTTGGACAATATTCCTATTGGAGATCGATTCAATATGGCCTACAAATCTACTGTAGTAGCTTATGGAAAAGGTGAGGGTGTCGTTGTTGCTACGGGTATGAAAACAGAAATCGGCAAAATCGCCGAACTGTTAGAGGAAGATGATCTCAAGCCTCCTTTGCAACAGCGGATGGTAGCCTTTGCAAAAAAGCTTTCTTTGGTCGTATTGGGGATATGTTTGGTTTTGGTTGCTTTGGGATGGTTACGAGGGGAAAATATTATTCAAATGCTCCTGACAGCCATTTCAATTGCAGTAGCCGCGATACCGGAAGCTCTTCCAGCTGTCATTACTATTTCACTTGCTTTAGGGGCTAAGAAAATGGTACAGCAACACGTACTTATCAGAAAGCTTCCAGCTGCTGAAACACTTGGCTCCGTGAATTATATCTGTACTGATAAGACAGGTACAATCACTCAAAATAAAATGACCCTGATGGATTGTTGGGTCTCGCCTGAAGCAAAATTGATTAATAATTTTAATTCCAAGCAATTGATGTTACTGGCAATGGAACTAAACCATGATGTCAGTATTTCTCCGAATAATGAACTTAAAGGGGATCCAACTGAAGTTGCCCTGGTAGAATATGCCAGAAAAGATCCGGAATACAATTCAAACTGGCGGACAGACTTTAATCTTGCCAAAAATTTCCCTTTTGATTCTACTCGGAAAAGAATGACAACAGTCTATCCTATGAATGGAAATTGGTTGGTCATATGTAAAGGGGGAGTCGAATCAATCCTTTCTTGTAGTACTGTTAAAAACTCAGGGGAAATAAATAAAACTACTGTTCAATTTGCTGAGGAAGGGAAGCGGATATTAGGCTATGCCTACAAAATACTGGATACCTTGCCTACTGAAGATACCGCTGCAGCCTACGAGACACAATTGGAATTCCTTGGACTTGCCGCTATGATAGATCCGCCAAGACCAGAGGCTGTCGCAGCCATTGCTGCTTGTCAAGGTGCCGGGATTACCCCAGTCATGCTGACTGGAGATCACCCAATAACTGCCAAAGCGATTGCTACAGATACAGGAATCATTAAGCTGAAAACCGATCGATTGATTACAGGTGCTGAACTTGCTGCACTTAATTGGGAAGATTTTGAAAGCCAAATTGAATCGATTAAGGTTTATGCAAGGGTTTCTCCCGAACAAAAGCTAAACATCGTCAAAGCTTTGCAGCATCGAAATCACTTCGTAGCTGTAACCGGGGATGGCGTGAATGATGCGCCTGCATTGCGTCGGGCAGATATAGGCATTGCAATGGGCATCACAGGAACAGATGTTTCGAAAGAAGCAGCAGATATGATATTATTGGACGATAATTTTTCGTCTATCATACTTGCGATCAAAGAAGGGAGAAGAATTTTTGATAATATCCGAAAGTTTGTAAAGTATATATTGACAGGAAATAGTGGTGAAATTTGGACAATCTTGTTAGCACCAATTCTTGGTTTACCTATTCCATTGATACCAATTCAAATTTTGTGGATCAATTTAGTTTCAGATGGCTTGCCAGCTTTGGCATTTGCAGCCGAACTTCCTGAAGAAAATATTTTGAAACGTAACCCAAGGGGAAGCAAGGAAAGTGTTTTTTCTGGAGGCATTGGAATCCATATTATTTGGGTTGGCTTATTGATTGGGGTTGTCTGTGTTCTCACCCAGATTTGGGCCACCCAAACTGAAAACCCAAAATGGGCGACTATGGTATTCACAGTTTTAAGCATCTCTCAAATCGGTCATGCAATGGCAATCCGCAGCGAAATTAAATCACTTTTTTCCATCGGAGTATTTGGCAATAAACAAATGATTTTCGCAGTGCTAATTACGGTTGTGCTGCAACTTGCAGTAATTTATGTTCCATTTCTTCAAGGTATTTTTCATACTAGTGCATTATCTCTTTTTGAGCTCGCTGTTTGCTTTGGCTTTTCAAGCATTGTATTCTGGTCAGTGGAAATTGAAAAATGGATCAAAAGAATTCGGAAAAAGAGAAGTGTTCCAAATTTGGGTCTCAGATAAAAGATTTAAATTAAGTGTCACGCATGATGATCTGATAAATCATTAAAACAAAAGCTATATTTTAGTTTAAATCCATTTCTAATCCAGATGAAAATTTCCAAAAAGAGATTATTCCTTTTTCTAGCTGTATTTATCATTCCGTTTTACTTCCTTATGGCACAAACGCAAAAATCCGCCACTTCAGATCAACTAATGGTCCGAATAGCAGCTTTGGAAGTAGATTCAAACAACCTCGAAGAATACCTTGAAATCTTGAAAGAGGAAGCTGCTGCTTCAATTAAATTGGAACCTGGAGTGATTTCAATTTTCCCCATGATTGAAAAGGAAAACCCGACGACAATAAAAATCTTGGAAATCTACGCCAACCGAGCTGCCTATGAATCCCATTTACAGACACCTCATTTTCTTAAATACAAAACCCTGACTTTACCCATGGTTAAATCCCTAAAGTTGATAGAAATGACTGCGGTCGACTCTGAAATCATGAAGGAAATATTCCAAAAATCAGGTTTTTAACTTGCTGTGATTCAAAGAATATTAAAACTTTATTCTACATTTTTATTACCAAACATTAAAAACCTTTTAAGATGAAAAACCTCTTTTTCTTAGTTTCGCTACTTTTTCTTCAACAAGTTGGAGTTGCACAGGAAATTGAATTTGTAACCAATTCAAGATTAATTCTAGGTGGAGATATGGATAAATCTGCGTCCATATCTGCTGGCGATATAGACAAAGATGGTGATCTCGATGTAGTTGTCGCAAATGGAAGACATTGGCCCCAGCCCAACAAAATTTTTATAAATAATGGAAAAGGACTTTTTACCGTTTCCAAGTTACTGGACAATATTTCTGAGACAACCTATGCTACTGAATTAGCCGATTTGGATGGAGATGGGGATTTGGATATCGCTGTGGGAAATGATATGGCGCCAAATGCGATTTACCTGAATGATGGGAAAGGGAATTTTCGAAGAAATGGAAGTTTTGGTGAAGACTATGCCTCTACTCGAAATTTGAAAATAGTAGATATTGATTCCGATGGAGATTTGGATATTTTGATTACCAATCGAGGAATGCAAAATGAAATCTGTCTGAATAACGGAATGGGAGATTTTTCAAAAGTAATTCGATTTGGTACCAAAGACGATTCAACGATTGATGTAGATGTAGCGGATATAGATAAAGACGGTGATAATGATTTGGTCTTAGCTAATCGAGATGGTCAGCAGAATTACATTATCCTTAATGACGGCGAATTAAATTTTTCAGTTCGGATTCCTTTTGGAACTGGAAAAGATGAAACACGGTCTGTCGGTTTGACTGATATTGATCAGGATGGCTTTCTGGATATTATCACGGCAAATATCGAAGAGCCCAATGTGATTTATTTTGGAGATCGGGCATTGGGCTATACGCGTCAAGTGGTTTTTGATACGGCAGCTAGAAGTTCGTTTGCGATGGATTTTGGGGATATAGATGGCAATGGAAGCATTGATATCGTGATTGGAAATTCAGAGGAAGAAAACTTCGTTTTTTTAAATTTCCAAAATGGACAGGAGTGGAAAGAAATAAAGCTCTCTGATCGGAAATTAGATACATATGACATTATTTTATGCGATCTGGATAATGATAAAAGGCTTGATATTATTGAGAGTAACTCAGATGAAATCAATTATTTCTACCTAAATCGACTCTTGGAAAATAAATAGCTGAGATAGGATATTATCTAGTAGATTTCTAGGAAAACTAACAAACGTATTATTTTTTAGAATTCATTCATTCTTGTTATGAATTGATTTTAAGGATTTTAATGGCTATTTTGATCCTTATTTTCTGCAATTTTTTTCTTGCAGTGCTTTTTACAAAAGAAGATTTTCTGTTCCTCGGGAGAAATCAGCTTTTTCATACCTAACCAACTTTTACCATGGCCAATCTAAAAATCAAATTAAAAGGTCAAGACCAGGCGAATTTTGTCGCTGGTGAAGATCAAGGCTTTGAGCATTATGAGCTCAGCAAGGCTTTTTCAGTCCTGAATCCCACGCGTGGCGATATCCCCGAACAATCCTTTGAAATCAAGGCAGATGAATTGATCGAACTCAACCTCTCGGATGACACTGTTTGGATTGGAGATAGTGATACACTCCGAGTACTTTTCCCGAGTCAGTTTAAAAGATCAGGTGAAGCAGAGGAGCTTTTTCTTCCAGATGAAATTGAAATTGATGCCCAAAATCGGGGCTTGGTGTCAAAAATCGGGATCAAGCTTTTAAAAGTTTTTACTAAAAAGAAAGTCGTTTTTCCTTTAGTAAAAGATCTGGCAAAAAAGCTCGAAAATAAGCAGCTCACTATTGAAGGGCTAGATTTTCAAGAAATTGGTGCAGGAGTTCTTCTGAGTTGTTCTCCTACTTTTGAACTTAAGAAAGCTGGAAAATTAGACGCTTCCAGTCCTCATTTACTTTTTCTCCATGGAACAGGATCATCCTCCCATGGATCTTTTTTAGACTTAAAAGATTCTTCTGAATGGAAGCAAATTGTGTTAGGATACGCGCCAAATGCAATTTTGGCATTTCAGCATAGAACCTTAACCACAAGCCCATTAGAGAATGTGTTGGAATTGGTCAAATCCCTTCCAAAAGGCATGGTATTAGACTTGGTCAGTCATTCCAGAGGTGGATTAGTGGCAGATACTTTGGCGAGATTCTGCGTTCCGGATTCAGAATCCAAGGGGTTTGATCCCTATGAACGTTCGGTTTTAGCAGATAAGGGGCGGAAAAAAGATCTAGAACTGATTGAAGAAATTGAAAAGGAGATCAAATCCAAATCGATTCGTATTCGGAAAATGGTCCGAGTCGCTTGTCCTGCCAACGGGACTACCTTGGCTTCCTCCCGTCTTAATTTGTATCTGAATGTCACCTTCAATTTGCTTGGACTTGCCACAGGCCAAGTAGGCAATCCGATTTTTATTTCCTTCAAAGAGCTGATCATGGCAGCCGTCGCGTCCAAAGACAATGTGGATGTTTTACCAGGGCTGGAATCGATGAACCCAAAATCACCTTTTGTAGAGGTATTGAATTTTCAAGGGACGGAGATAAAAATTCAGGCTCCATTATATATCGTCGGGGGAAGCAGCGAACTCAGTGTTCAATGGAAAAGCCTCGTGGTTTTGGTGGGGAAGTTTTTCTTTTTAGGAAAAAATGATCTTGTCGTAGATACCGAAAGTATGTTTTGGGGAGGAGTTCGAACCAATGGAAAAGTTGCTGCTTTTATAGAAGCGAGTGGACAAATAGATCACTTGAAATATTTTATTACTGAAAGTACCCGTGAGGCTATCCAACTTGCTTTGCAGGCGGAGGAATCAGCGCTTCCTCGGAAATTTGAAATGGTCAATCGGACTGGCCTCGAAGAGCAGGAGCGGGGAGTATTTGGAATTGAAGGAGGTGATTATAAACGAGATCAAGCCACTGGAAAGCGGCCAATTGCGATTTTGCTACCAGGGATCATGGGATCCAACCTGGAAGTTGGCGACAACCAAGTTTGGATCAATTATTTCCGGTTTTTAAGAGGTGAGCTAATGCGATTAAACTATGTCAACAACGCAGAAAAAGTAGCAGCAGACTCCTTGATTGGGACTTCTTATAAAGAACTTGGAAAGAATCTCGAACGAACCTATGATGTAGTGACTTTTCAGTTTGATTGGCGTTCGCCTCTTCCGGAAACTGCCAAACGACTTAACGCGAAAGTTCTGGAATTACTGACTTTTAATCAACCTATTAAATTGGTTGGGCATAGTATGGGAGGAGTTTTGGTTCGTGATTTTGCGCTTTATTTCCCGGATACTTGGAAGCAGCTTAACCAACGGGCTGGTTTTAGAACCTTATTTCTTGGTTCTCCGCTCGGTGGCTCCTATCGAATTCCTTATGTGCTTTTTGGTAAAGATGATATCATTCAACTTTTAGGAAAAATAGACATTAAGCATTCGATGAAAGGGTTGTTAGGGATTTTCACAAATTTCCCGGGAATTTTAAACCTTCTTCCAATCAATCGAACTGGTAAACATGATTTCTCTGATCTGGAATTTTGGAAAAAACTTCGGACAGCATTTGGTGATGAGTCTTGGCCACTTCCTGAGCAGGTGTTTTTAGAACAGTTTGGCATTTATCAAGCAAAAGTCCTAGCCGAGGCAGATCGCATGGATTACAGCAATGTGTCCTACATCGCCGGGCAAAGTAGAAAAGAGAAATTCACGATATGTGACTTGGAAATAGTAGATGGAAAACTAGTCTTCAAAGCTACAAATGCTGGTGATGAAAGTGTAACATGGGAATCTGGTATCCCAAAAGAAGTGCTGGATCGTAAAAACTATTTCTATGCAAATGCTACGCACGGAGCACTTTCTACAGAAAGTAAGCTTTTTGCTGCGATCGATGAAATCCTGATTTATGGCAAAACAAATAAGCTTCAAAATAGCCTTCCTCAGGTAAGAGGATTAGAAAAAGATTTTAAAGTTGACCCCAATCATGTATTTGATTTAAGTGAGGGAACTTTGAAAAATACGCTGCTAGGCTTGGGAGATACAGGAGAGCGTTGGCAAAATGAAATTCCAATTCAAGTGAAGGTCTCTCATGGTAACTTGATTTATGCACGTTATCCTGTGCTTGCAGGACATTTTGAGGGAGATGCCATTTTGAATAGCGAGTGGGCGATAGACAAGAAATTAAATTTTGAATTAAGCCGATTGCATAGTTTGGGACTTTATCCGGGAGCTATTGGGACCCATCAAATAGTTCTAAACCGTGGATGCGAGGTAGGGGAGTTTCAAGGTGGAGTAATAGTAGGATTGGGTAAAACCGGAGAACTTACCAGTTTTCAATTAATGAATACTGTAGAAAAAGGGGTTTCTAGGTACCTAACAATTTGCAATCCTTCCGAAAACGCTGATTCAGCTGGTCCTTTAGGGATTTCAGTCATTGCCATTGGGAATTCATTTGGTGGATTGTCTTCAGATAGCTCTATTCGTGCAATTATTTTAGGAGTTCAAAAAGCAAATAAAAATATCTCACTGACTTATAAAGGGGCTAAAAAAGGCATAGAGGAAATTGAGATTATCGAATTGTATTATGATAAGGCTTTGGCACTTTTGAAATCTATG
Source organism: Algoriphagus sp. (assembly GCA_024642365.1). GTDB lineage: Bacteria > Bacteroidota > Bacteroidia > Cytophagales > Cyclobacteriaceae > Algoriphagus. Next base: position 4,521 of record JAHEBE010000045.1, on the reverse strand, counting down.
AAAACGATCGAAGCCAATCAAAGCCGAGAGTTTAACATTGTATTTCGAGGTGATAGTATGGAGCCTAAAATCGGAAGACAGTGGCGTATTCCTCAGGAAAATTCGACTGATTGGTGGACGCGAATTACGGTTGAAGAAGAAGGGGGATTTGAAGTCAGAGGGGAATCTCCAGGAGGGAAAAAAATAAAAATGGCTTTGGCCACTACAGGTGCTAGTGAGCGGGTCGAATTCGTTCCTTCGAATACAAAGGTCTTAAGCGTGTTGCTAAACCAAATGACGCATGAGAATCAATTTTCTCCAGAAATTGCCAAGTCCATGTTCGAATTATTAGTTCCATTGAAATTTAAAGAAGAACTAAAGCGTCAAAATAATATATCATGGGTTCTTGATCTTCAAACAGCTGAGTTTCCGTGGGAGATGATGCAAGAAGATTTGAATTCGGTTCCACTATGCATTAATTCTGGAATGGTCCGTCAATTGGCTACGACTAATTCGCGCGGCTCCATTGCCCGAGTAGTGGATAGGAGTGCTTTGGTTATTGGTGATCCTAACTTAAATGGATTTATGGGTCAGCTAGCTGGTGCAAGAAAAGAAGCTGAATTAGTAACAGACTTGCTTCGTCAAGAAAAGTTTGAAACCCAAAGCTTAATCTTCAGTGAAGCTCCTGAGATTTTAACCAAGTTATTGACTAAAAATCATAAAATTATACACCTCGCTGGTCATGGCCTTTTTGAATATGGGGAAGAAAAATCCTCTGGAATGGTCATTGGCAATGATACGTTTTTGTTACCAGGTCAATTAGCGGGAATGTCTGATGTGGCGGAGTTGGTTTTTGTTAATTGTTGCTACTTGGGAGAGATGGATGCTGCTGCTGAATTGGCTAGTCAAGATCGAAATCGGTTTGCTGCAAATATTGGCACTCAACTGATCAATAATGGGGTGCGTGCAGTAATTGTAGCTGGTTGGGCTGTGGATGATACCGCGGCATTTGATTTTGCAAAGCTATTCTATCAAAACATGTTTGAGGGGGTTGGATTTGGAGAAGCTGTAAAGCGAGCTCGAAAGAAAATCTACGAAGATCACGGAAACCGATCCAATACATGGGGGGCATTCCAATGCTATGGTGATCCGTTTTATACGCTAGGTGAAGGGAAGCAACACTGGTCTCAATCCACAACTTCAATGCTCCAGGAGGAAATCGAAATTGAATTACTAAACCTGATGCATAAACTTGAAACTTCTGATTACGATTCCGAGAAAATTTCCAAGCGTCTACAACAGCTGGATCAATTGATTTTCAAAGGCACTGAAAGAAATGATCTTGTTTTAGAATATTTGGCTTTGCTTTATGGAAGTTTGAATCGGTACCAAGACGCCATCCGAATTTTCCAAGAACTGATGAAGTCCAAACGAAATGGCTTCTCAGTGAAAGCATTGGAGCAGTTTTGTAATGTCCGAGTGAAAAATTGTTTGATCAGCTTCCAATCTAAGGAAATCTCCAAAAAGGAAGCGATAGACTCAATTTTAGAAGTGATTCAAGATTTAGAAAGTTTGAATCGTTTCAGTCAAACTTCTGAGCGCTGGAGTTTGATCGGTAGTGCCTATAAACGATTAATTGTATTGGCAGATCCTGGAAAAGGAAATGATAATCTAGGATTGGCAATTAAAGCTTATGAAAATGCAGCAAGCCTTTCCCAATTGGAAAATGGTTACCCGCTTTGTAATTGGCTTCAGTTGTTACAAATTCAAAATTATTTGTTAGGTAAAAAAGGTTTGTCGCATTCCCCACTAAAAGCTAGAAATGCGATGAATGGGATAGCAGATCAACTCGATAAAAACAATAGCCCAAAAACAACTTATTGGGATCTAGCTGCAAAAGCTAACATTCTGCTTACCCAATTTTTAATAGATGGAACTGTGAAGTCTCAGAAAAATGCGCTCGATAGTTACATGCTACTTTGGGATAAAGCAGGAACTAAGGGTCAAAAACAGGCTGAATTGGAACATTTTGACTGTTTAATTCATGCGTTTGGGAATCAAGAAAAGCAAAATGAGTTAGTCAATAAATTGATCGAAATCCGAAAAAAATTGGCAGACTTAGTTTAAATCGAAAGGGGCCAATTGGCCCCTTTTTATTTTTTAAACGTATCTCGAATTGCCTCTAAGTAATCGTATCCATGGCTTTCAGTAGGTTCGATGTAATTGCCTTCGAGGTATTCATTCCAGCAACAAATCATAACGGTATTACCATTTGAGTTTCTGTATTTTCTGGAAATTGTCTGAGCATCACGAAGTTTGCTTGCGAAGGAATTCTTGTCTGAGTGGACCCGATCTTTTTCAGGTTCGGAAGGAAAACCCGATGCCTGCGGCCATGTGCCTCCTGCAGGTCGCATGTCCCAACCCATAGCAACAGGGACTTGGTATTCAAAATTGGGATCATCTTTGAATTTTTCAGACCACATATTCCAATGACCTCGATATGTCTCTCGCATGTCAGCATAGGACTTATTCGACTTTTCCATAAAATTGTGATAGACATATGCAGTCATCCCTTCGAATCCCATGCTTTTAAGTCTTGGCACATATTCCTGAAGTAATTGCTTATTTCTATATTCTCCGCCTTCCCAAGGGCGATTAGGATTTTTTGCTACCCATTTGGTTGGCAATCCATAGGCCTTTTCATTTGGCATCATGGGGCCTGCTGTGACGGCAATAAATTTTATACCGGGAAACCCTTGTTCTTTTGCTACTTTTTGGGATAAATCCAGCAAATCCTTCAATTCTAATCCATAATATGCTGCCCGTGATTCTGCATCCTGCGGAAAATAAAAATAGATTATCGGACGCCCATCTGTAGATTTCAAGTAATCATTCCGATTGAAATAATTATCCGTCCACTGTCTAGTAATTTTTTCATGGACTTTTAAGTAAAGCGCCCGATCAGGTTTTTCCCCTTCATAATTCGCTTTTCGTGCCATTTCATCGGGTGAGCCAATCTTCAACCAAGCCATCCAACGCTCATGACTATCATCACACCAATTTATTGCCCATTTCATTTGCTCATTTTCTGGGAGACTGGCATTCACTTCGAGCATCACTTTAAGTTGATCATTCCATTCCTCCAAACCGGGAACAGCCACTCTTCCATCTCGATTTGGGTCTATTTCCCAGCCCTTAGGATAATAGATGGTCGACTGTGGACCAAAATACAAGTGATAGTAATAGTTTCTTCCATAAAACCAGTCGTAAGCAAAAAAGTCAATTCCGTAACTTTTCATGAATTGCAATTGCTTTTTTATCACCTCTGGATCATCTCGTTTATAAAAACCTTTTAATTCTTCAATCGGCTTTCTATCTAAGTAAGGACCCTCATAAGGAAACCTTGCATTGTAAACTCTTCCTCTTGCCCCCCAAATACCTGTGTTTTGCAGACTGGCACAGTCGCCTCTGCCAGTCAGACAGGACCAAAAACTGTCCCGGTCTACTGCGGGATCAGGAGAGGTGTTCCAAGATGGCATGTAATAAACTCCAACTAGTTCATTTTCTTCTGGGTTTGCTTTTGCATTCGAAAAGCGAATCGGCTGGCTATTTTCAATTTTGGATTCAATTGAAAACTCCAATTGATTTGCTTTGCTAGTTGGATCACAGCCAGAAAAAAGTGTCAAGATTAAAATTAGGAGGTAGGAATAACTCGTTTTCATAGAATTGGAGTTTAAAAGTTTTAATTGATGTCAAGATATAGTTTTGAGGGTCATTTTCTTTTGGAAAATGTGAATTCCTCTAAAAGAAGGTTTGATTAGTTCAAAATCTAAAATATAGGAATAGACCAATTCGTAGCCCATTTTTTCATAGAAACGCTTCGCTTGTGGTTTTTGCTCCATGGCTTCTAACCAGATATAGTCAAGTCTATTTTCCACAGCTATTTTTTCTGCCCATTCCATTAAGGCCTTTGCCACACCCGTGCCATGAATATCCTCATGCAAATAGAGCCGATGTAGTTTCATTGCATTAGGAAGATCAAATTCTTTTGGGGAAAAAGGGAAATCATACTTAAAAATTCCAGCTTTGAAACCATTGAATTCAACAAAAAAATAGTTTGAGGTTTCGTATGAAAGTTCTTTTTTGAGATTTTTTGGATTATAGCAATGATCCAAATACCAAGAACAATCATCTTCCCAAAAATCTTGATAAGCAGGAGGATAGACTTCAATCATCAGGTTTAGGAGTTCTTGTTGATCCTCAATCTTGATTGGTATTAGTACTAGATCCTGATTGATGTTTATTTTCATTGGTATTGGACAGGAAGAAAAGGAGTAATTGATATCTTATAAGCTAAGTTATCTAATTCGGAATATTCTAAAATAAAAAAACCACAAGCTTTTGCTTGTGGTTTTACTCTGAAGATCTGCTTTTCTATTTTCTAGCGATAGCTTTCTTGGCTGCCTTTACTATATTTTCAGCATTTAAGCCATATTTTTCAAGTAATTGTGTTGGAGTACCAGACTCTCCAAAACTGTCATT
>JAHEBE010000307.1 GCA_024642365.1 Algoriphagus sp. | reverse complement strand
ATTATGCGGCATCAAAAGCTGGAATTATAGGATTTACCAAATCTGTGGCTCTTGAACTCGGATCAAGGAACATTCGAAGTAATGCTGTGGCACCAGGTTTTATTGAAACTGAAATGACTGGAGTCCTTGACGAAAAAACGGTTCAAGGCTGGAGAGATGCCATCCCTATGAAGCGCGGCGGACAGCCTGAAGAAGTGGCTAATGCCTGCGTATTCTTAGGTTCGGATATGAGTAGCTATATCTCTGGGCAAGTAATCCAAGTAGATGGCGCGATGCTCACTTAACCTATGAGGTATTAAAGACCTCGAAGGTTTTTATTTTAATAAGACCTTCGAGGTTTAAGAAATCTCAAAGATCAGGTGAACGGCTGGAGCAATTCAGCCGTTTTTTTTAAATCAAAAAAGCCTCGAATTGAAATTCGAGGCTCTTGAAAATTGATCGTTTAAAATTTACTTGTCGCTTTCCAAAAATGGGTAGCGATAGTCCTTTGCAGGCAAAAAGGTTTCCTTGATCGTACGTGGAGAAACCCAGCGTAGCAAATTAATCATGGATCCTGCCTTATCATTGGTTCCAGAAGCTCTGGCTCCTCCAAATGGCTGCTGTCCTACGACTGCTCCAGTTGGCTTATCATTGATATAGAAGTTCCCCGCAGCATTTTTAAGTTTCTGCGTAGCCAATTCCAGTGCATAACGATCTTGAGAGAAAACTGCCCCTGTCAATGCATAGGGTGAAGTCTGATCGACAAGCTCGAGCGCCTCTTCATAATGCTCCGAATTGTATACATAGACAGTCAATACTGGGCCGAAAATCTCCTCGCACATTGTGGTGTACATTGGATCTTTGGTTACGATTACCGTAGGCTCCACAAAATATCCTTTAGACTTATCACAATTTCCGCCAGCAATGATCTCCGTTATAGGGTTCACTTTAGCTCCATTGATATAGCTTTCAATCTTGTCAAAAGATTTTTCGTCGATTACAGCATTGATGAAATTGGTAAAATCTTCCGTTGGTCCCATTTTGATGGATGCTAAATCTTCCAACATATAGGTCTTCACTTCCTCCCAAATGTTTGAAGGGATATAAGCACGAGATGCTGCAGAACATTTTTGGCCTTGGAATTCAAAAGCTCCTCTTACCAATCCTACTGCCACTGCCTTCGCATCCGCAGATTTGTGAGCGATCACAAAGTCTTTTCCACCAGTTTCACCTACAATTCTTGGGTATGATTTATACTTATGGATATTAGTTCCAATGGTTTTCCAGATATGTTGGAATACACCCGTAGAACCTGTAAAGTGAATTCCTCCAAAGTCAGGATGGTTGAAAATCACATCTCCCGCTACAGGACCGTCAACATAAATCAGGTTTATAACTCCATCAGGAACTCCTGCTTCTTTGAAAATTTCCATCAATACATTGGCAGAATAAATCTGCGTATAGGCTGGTTTCCAAACTATGGTATTCCCCATCATGGCTGCAGAAGTTGGGAGATTTCCCGCTATTGCAGTAAAGTTGAATGGAGTCAATGCAAACACAAAACCTTCAAGCGGTCTTTGCTCCAATCTATTCCATACTCCATTTCCTGATACAGGTGGCTGCTGAGCATAGATTTCAGTCATGTACTTCACATTGAATCGGATGAAATCAATGAACTCGCAAGCCGCATCAATTTCTGCTTGCATGGCATTTTTCGACTGACCAAGCATGGTTGCCGCGTTGAGCTTAGCCCGATACGGTCCAGCTACTAAATCAGCAATTTTTAGAAAAATACCTGCGCGTTGCTCCCAAGCCATGTTTTCCCAGGCATGCTTCGCACCTAAAGCTGCATTGATTGCCTGCTCAACATGGGACGCATCACCTTCATGGAAATGACCCAGAATATGCTGGTGGTCATGTGGAGGAGACATCGCTTTCGTTTTACCGGTTCTCACTTCCTCACTTCCGATGTACATCGGCACATCTACTTTTTTAGATCGAGCTTCTTTTAAAGCCGCTTGCACTTCTTTTCGCTCGGGACTTCCGGCTGCGTACCCTTTTACTGGCTCATTGACTGGATTCGGTACATTGAAAAATCCTTTTAACATGATATTTGGTGTTTATTTGATTTCTGAATAGCACAAAGATAAGCAAAGGGGCTTAATGGCTTTGGTTTTGGAGATAAAAAGGGATTAAAGAAATGATTCTAATTCCTTCAAATGAGATATGGTATAGGTAGGATTCAAGTCAATTTGCTTCCCTTCAGGATTGAAATAAACCTGATCTATCCCTGCATTTATTGCTCCCAAAATATCAGAATTGGGATTATCCCCGATCATCAAACATTCCTGATGGGAGGTCTTTAAGGCCTCCACTGTAAAATGAAAAATTCGGGCATCTGGCTTTTTATGTCCTGTAGTTTCTGAGGTCACGACTAGATCAAAGAACTCAGTCAAGCCGGATGAATTCATTTTTTTTGCCTGCGATTCATTAAATCCATTAGTGATCACGTGCAATTGATACTTGCCTTTGAGGTAGGTCAAGATTTCTTTGGAGTAGGGGAATACATGGGGTTTGGACGAAGTCCGGTGCATGAAATCTTCCTCGAATTCAATGGGAATCGCATCAGCCTGTCCACCTGCATGATTGAAAATTCGTGGAAATCTAGTTTTTCTAAGATTGGTTTTATCAATTTTCCCCACATTATAATCATCCCAAAGCTGATAGTTGACATGATGAAATGAATCAAAAAACTGCTGAAAAGTAGGAATCCCCATATTCAGCAATTCGTAGTGATGGTAAAGTTCGGAAAGTGACTCGGTGACATTGCGATCGTAATCCCAAAGTGTATGATCGAGGTCAAAGAAAATGTGTTGGTAAGTTTTCAATGGGGTATTTTAGCGTCTGTACTGGTTGTTTTGAATCTTATTGATAGCTAGTTCGCGATTTGATTTGAGGATTTCATAGGTCTGCTGATCGCGAATTAAACTCGGGTCTTTTTGAATAAACTTGAAAATCTGTTGAATGATTTCCAAGTATTCCTCCAAGATGTAATAGAAAACCCATTGGTCTACTCTTCTACTACCAAGGAGTCCGGCATTTTTTAGGGAAATCAAATGCCGGCTTGTTTTGGTTTGAGTAAAATCCAAAATCAACTCCAAATCAGAAATTGATAATTCCTTATTATTCATCAACAGGTGGAAAATACGAACCCTTGGCTCTTCTGAGAGTGCTTTAAAGATTCTTAATCCGTAGTTTAAACTGATATTTTTTAATCGCATTAGTAAGTTTTAACGCAGTTTATGCAATGAAAATAAAAATTCACCCGAAATTAGGGTATTATCGCATCGAAAATAGAACTATACGCTGACCAATAAGTTAATTTATTTGTGAAACGCTCATTTATATACCAATCGCTCGTAATTTTTTTCCTCTGTCTTGCTTTTTCTTTGAATCAGGCCACTGCCCAAGACCAAAGAGAAAAAAAGGTAATTCAGCTTTCTGGAATTATTTTGAATTCGGATAGTACCGATGCAGTTGCTGGCGTGAACATCTACGTTCCGAAAAAAGGAAGAGGTACAAGCTCTGGGCGATTTGGTTATTTTTCCATGCCTGTTCTTGAAGGTGATAGCGTTATATTTTCTTTTATAGGATTGAAAAAGCAGACGTTCAAAATCCCTGAACTTGTAGAAAATGATCGAATCAGCTTGATTCTCACGATGGAAGTGGATGAAATTGCCTTGGCTGAAATCGAAGTAATGCCCTATCCTACGGAAGCCGAATTCAAGCAAGCAATCCTTGCAATGAATGT
>JAHEBE010000306.1 GCA_024642365.1 Algoriphagus sp. | reverse complement strand
ATGCTTGGAATCACTTTATTCCTATTTCCTTTGATGAGAACAAAAATGAGGGTTTCTAAAATTGAAGGTAGCCTGCTACTTATAAGCTATGGAGCTTATCTATTTTTCCTTTTGTAATGGCAGAGATACTCAAGTTTTTGGGAATCTATTTCCTTTGTTGGTTTAAATTTATTGCTGGCCCTGTATTAGGTTCTGCGGCAGGATATGGCCTTTTTACAACCGTATCTGTTACCGTTTTAGGAATGATGACAAGTGTTGTTATTTTTTCATTGGCTGGTCAAAAGTTCAAAAATTACCTAAAAATAAAATTCTCGAAACCTAGACCTCGTTTCACTAAAAAAAATCGAAGAATCATACGCATTTGGAGAAAATATGGAGAAATAGGAATAGCATTTTTAACTCCTTTAATTCTCACTCCAATTGGAGGGACACTTATTATGGTCTCTTTTGGGGTAAAAAAAAGCAGGATTCTATCCCTTATGTTTGTCAGCTCCTTCTTTTGGGCGATATTCTTTAGCTTAAGTATCGAATCAATATTAGAAATTCCATTTTTCAATAACCTATTCACCTGAATCTACATCCGGTAAGATTTCAATATCCTGAATCAAAACCCGCTCAGAAATTTCCTGACCTGTCAAAGTCGCCGCCAGCCCTCCCATGGCAGTTTCTTTGTATCGGCTTTCCATAGATGCACCAATTTCACCCATTGCCTCTATGCATTCATCAACTGGTATAACAGCTGACACATTGGCCAAAGCAATTTGAGCAGAACTAAATGAAATAGCAGCAGCGCTTGCATTTCTAACTACACAAGGAACCTCCACTAAACCAGCAACTGGATCACAAACAAGACCAAGCATGCATTGAATAGTTATAGCCACTGCGTTGAAAATCTGATCTACATTTCCCCCCAGGCAATAAACAATTGCCCCAGCAGCCATCGCAGCAGCAGATCCAGTCTCAGCTTGACATCCTCCAACGGCGCCAGCCAAACTGGCTTTCTCCTCAATGATTAATGCGATTCCTGCTCCAACTAATAATCCTTCAACAATCTGCTCATCAGTTAACGAATGAATTTCCTGAAGAGTAACTAGTGTTCCTGGCAAAATACCACTTGCTCCTGCAGTGGGTGCCGCTACCACCCTTCCCATACATGAGTTCACTTCCTTTGCAGCTAAAGCACGAGAAATTAGCTTTTGAAATTCTGGGGAAAGTACTGTCAAGGGATGATTATAGACTTTTTTAGCCCCGTTATTAATCATGCCAGATCTTGAGGTCATCTCTTCCTCTAAGCCAGTCTTTACTGCTTCACGCATCACATGAAATGCATTCAGGAGCCCTTCATGAATTTTTTCTCTGGTTCCATTTTTTTGATCAATCTCATAGTCGATCACGGATTCCGGTAGAGAAATTTGCTTCTCCTCACAATAGATCTTCCAATCTTTAAAACTCTCAAATAGAAAACTCATCGTTTTTGGGTTTATAGGATTATTTAAATTTGGGGCTTCTGTGGATTTCTAAAAATCAAAGCTCAAGGTTTGTTTGATCGTAGGATCTAAACTTAAGGCCACTGGGCAAGTCTTTGCTCCATTTTTCAGTTTTTGGATCAATACTTCATCCTGGACAGGGTTTTCCCAAGAAAAATCAATTTTTATTTCTTCTATTTTTCGAGGTGAAGCTTGCATAATTTTCGTGACTTCCCATGTTAACCCGTCTAAATCAACATCATGTCTCGCAGCAATGATTCCCATAATTGTCACCATGCAACTCCCTAATGCACTCGCTACCAAATCAGTAGGCGAAAACTTTTCACCCTTTCCATTGTTGTCTACAGGAGCGTCAGTCATGAGATTAGTGCTCGATTGTAAATGGATCGATTGTGTCCTTAAATTCCCTAAATACGAACTTTTTATAGTCGCCATAAACTCTTACTTTTAAAATTCAGTTAAAGTACTTGAACCCAAAAATAGGTCAATATTTCCGACCATTCGAATGAACAAGCTGAAATTCACACTCGCATTAGTACTTATTTCTTTAAGCTCGACAGTTTGGGCTCAGCGGGAAGACGCTGGAAATTACGATTATGACAAAGAATACCTTTTTGGAATCAATAAAAACACCAATGGTGGATTGATTGGGGGCTTCGTTTTCAAAGCTGGCACTCGAATCGACGATACTCAATTTAGCTTTTGGGCTGTAGAACTTTCAAACGTTAAGAATCCAAAAGAAATCAGATACAATACCGTTTTGGGGAATAGCTACATTTTCGGAAAATCGAATTACCTCTATTCGATCAGACCTCAATATGGTAGAGAAATTATTCTTTTCAAGAAGGCCCCAAATCAAGGTGTTCAAGTGTCTGCTTTAGCGGCAGTTGGCCCAACATTTGGTTTGATTGCTCCTTATTATATTGAATATGCAATCAACAGGATCGAAACAGTACGTGAGCAATATGATCCAGAAATTCATCAAAGTAGATTTAATATTTTGGGAACAGGCAGATTATTTGAAGGATTAGGCCAATCCCAGTTTGCTTTTGGTGCAAACCTAAAGGCCGCTATGTCTTTTGAATTTGGTGTTTTTAAATCAAATGCCACTGGCCTGGAACTTGGATATATGCTGGAAGGTTTTACCAAAGAAATCCCGCTAATCCCAACTGCTGAAAACAAACAGCTCTTTCAGTCAGTGTATTTCACTTTTTTCTACGGGTTTAGGCAGTAAAAATTGGCTATAAAGGCTTTCGCCTTAACTTTGCATTAAATGACCATTTCATGATTGAATTACCAGTAATTTCTGAAGAGGCAACACGAAGGAAAAAGCCAAATTGGCTTCGAGTGAAGCTTCCTGTTGGAAAAGAATACGCCAAAGTCAGAAAATTAGTAGACGAACATAAGCTCCACACCATTTGTGAAAGCGGCAATTGCCCAAATATGGGGGAATGCTGGGGTGCAGGCACTGCTACTTTTATGATTTTGGGGAATGTCTGTACACGCTCTTGCTCATTCTGTGCCGTGGCCACTGGAAGACCGCCGGAATATGATCTGGATGAACCAAGAAGAGTCGCTGAGGCAATAAAACTTATGGGAGTAAAACATGCTGTAATTACTTCAGTAAATCGCGATGAGTTGAAAGATCGAGGTGCGGAAATTTGGTATCAAACAGTAGTTCAAACCAAGGAACTTTCCCCTAGCACTACTATTGAAACGTTAATCCCAGATGTAAAATCCAATTGGGATGCACTCTATAGAATGATCGAGGGTGGACAAGAGGTAGTTTCACATAACATGGAAACAGTCGGAAGTCTTTATCGAAGAGTTCGCCCTCAAGCGAGATATGAGCGCTCTTTAGAGCAAATAAAATTGACCAAAGAGTTTGGAAAGCGAACCAAGACAGGCATTATGCTCGGACTTGGCGAGAAAAAAGAAGAGGTGTTGCAAGCCATGGATGACTTGGTAGCTAACGGGTGTGATATCCTTACACTGGGTCAATACCTACAGCCAACGAAAATGCACATCGAAGTGGCAGAATTTATTCATCCAGACCTGTTTGCTGAATATCGAGAAATAGGCCTTTCTAAAGGATTAAAATATGTGGAATCTGGACCTTTGGTCCGCTCTTCCTATCATGCAGAAAGACATGTGAATGTCTAATTCTAAAAACTTAAAGCAAAAAAAAGCCTCGATTGATTCGAGGCTTTTTTCTTTTATTATTTTCGATTACGCGATTTCAGTTTCAGAAGAAGCATAAGCTTCGACAGGAATACAGCTACAGATTAAGTTTCGATCTCCAAAGGC
>JAHEBE010000305.1 GCA_024642365.1 Algoriphagus sp. | reverse complement strand
AGATCGGTCGTTATTAAGAGTTCCACAGATGCTTTCGCATGCTCGAGTCTGCCAGACGCATTGATTCGTGGCCCAATCTTGAACACGATATCGGAAATCCCCACTTCCTTCACAAGATTACTTTTGACCATTAAGGCTTGAAGGCCTGGTCTAGGGTTGGTATTGATCCGATCCAATCCATAATAGGATAGAATTCTATTTTCACCAGTAATCGGCACAATATCAGCCGCAATACTAACAACCACCAAATCCAAATAGGGATAAAGCACTGAGTCATCCATTCCTCGTGCTTTGGCTAATGCCTGAATTAGTTTGAAGCCAACTCCACAACCGCTCAATTCCTTATACGGGTAGTTGCAATCGTTTCGCTTGGAGTCCAAAACCGCCACTGCTTGCGGCAAAGTATCTCCTGGAGTGTGGTGATCGCAAATGATAAAATCAACACCCAACTCCTTTGCCAATTCCACTTTTTGATTGGCTTTGATCCCACAATCCAAAGCAATGATCAATTTGACTCCAGCCTCTGCTGCATAGCGAACTCCTTTTTCAGAAATGCCATATCCTTCCTTATACCGATCAGGAATGTAAAAAACCACCTTGGAATAAAAAGTCGTCAGAAAGCCAAAGACCAAGGAAACAGCTGTAGTCCCATCTACATCGTAGTCACCATACACCATGATTTGCTCATCTTGAGCAATGGCAGCTTGAATCCGATCCACCGCCTCTTTCATATCCTTCATTAGGAAAGGATCATGCAATTCACTCAGACTTGGGCGAAAGTATCTTTTGGCATCTTCAAAATTCGTCACCCCCCGGTTGATCAAGACATTAGCAAGGATCGGATTGACATTAATCTCTTTGCCAAGTTGATCGACTTCTGCTTGTGAGGTTTTTGACTTTTGCTTCCAGATGTACTCCATTTGGCTAAATTAGTAAAATCAGGGTGTTAAGTGAGTGGATTAGTTGTTGCACTGTTTGAAAGGAAAATCAAACGGACATACTTTGTCAAAGCTTGTGGTTATTTTTTTTTGTATTGACCCCAAAAATAAGCTGGGAAAATAAGCGCTTTAAGCTTCCATGCATTTTTCTCTTGAAGGCTCAGGGACAGATCCTCATGGACTGCGCGATACATTTTTCCTGCGAGCAGGCAGTGCCCAATGAGCAGTACAAAAAGAATCGCATAGAGAATTAATTCGGACATGTTATTTTTTTTGAAGGACTAAAGCAGCCCAATTATCTTTGGATTGCTGGGAAATCAGATGAAGTCCCAGGGTATTGGCCAGGTTTTCAAGATCAATCACATCCTCCTGATAAAAGCCACTCAGCAATAAATATCCATTAGTTTTTAAAAGCCCTGCATAAACCTTCATTTCATCCAGCAGCACATTTTTATTGATGTTAGCTAAAATGATGTCAAAGGGACCTTTAGGATTTACTTCCCTAATTGTACCCAGACCCATAGTCGCTGGCACTTGATTCAATTCAAAATTCTCATTGCCATTATCTACACACCAATCATCAATATCGAATGCTTCTACTTCTCTCGCACCGAGGAGATGAGCCATGATGGCTAGAATTCCAGTTCCCGAACCTACATCCAGCACACGTTTCCCGACATGGTCGATCGTGCCTTGATGCCGAAGCATTTGAAAGGTAGTCGCGTGGTGTCCCGTGCCAAATGACATTTTGGGATTAATCACAATCTCATGCTTAAAACCCGGCTGCGCGGGATGAAAGGACGCGCGGACATACACCAAATCATCGACGGCGATTGGATCGTAGTTTTTTTCCCATTCTGCGTTCCAGTTCACTTTCTCCATTTTCCCTTCGGAAAGTTGAATTTGTGCTGCATCAGCATAGCGCGAAATGACTTCATCAAACGCACCGCGGTCAAAAGTATCTGCTAGGGCATAAGCATCGATTCCTTCCGCACGCTCGAGGAAGGAATCAAAGCCAATTTCAGAAAGTTCGGCAATAAGGATCTCCTGGAATTCTTCCAGACAATTTATTTTAAACTCCAGGTAATCCATGGTTTAATACGATTTGATAATCTCTAAGAAGTCTCTGGATTTCAAAGAAGCTCCGCCGATCAATCCGCCATCTACATCCGGCTTTGAGAGCAAGTCCGCTGCATTCCCAGCATTCATGCTTCCTCCATAGAGAATCGAAGTATTTCCAGCGATATCCTTTCCATACTTCGAGGCAATATGTCTTCTCAGCGCTAGGTGCATTTCCTGAGCTTCGTCTGAACTGGCGGTTTTTCCTGTTCCAATTGCCCAGATTGGCTCATAAGCGATAACTACTTTAGAAAAATCTGATGCACTCAAATTGAATAGGCTATCCGTCAATTGAAATTTTACATTTGGCTCATGTGTGCCTGCATTTCTGATTTCAAGCGATTCACCACAACAAAAGATGGGAGTCAATCCATTGGCTAGCGCTGACTTTACCTTTTCAGCAAGAAGTTCATTGGACTCTTTAAAATATTCTCTTCGCTCAGAATGACCGATGATCACGTAATTCACGCCAAAAGAAGCTAAAATCTTAGCTGAAACTTCTCCGGTAAAAGCTCCAGATTCTTTTTCAGAACAGTTTTGCGCCCCAACAAAAATCCCTGGCGTATCTCCAATCAATTTTTTTACTGGAAATAAATGTGGGAATGGAGGATTTAAAACTGCAATCACATCTTTTACATTTTCGTCTTTGTACATATTGACGATTTCAGAAGTGAGTTTTTGACCTTCGTCAAAGGTGAGATTCATCTTCCAATTTCCGGCTATTATTTTCTTACGCATGATGAGGTTTAAAATTTATTAGGTTTACAAAAATAGATTTGAAAATTACTTTCCGTTAAAATTACAGAAAATGTCCAGTTGGGGAAAATTTAACGAGGGTCAGCCTTCAAAAAAGAATTGGGAACTTAATGAAGCACATGAAAAACTGACCACCTATTGCGCATATCAGGAGCGATGTCCTTGGGATGTGCAACGGAAGTTAGCCGAGAAAGGAATTCAAGGAGAGCAAGCCTCTCAACTGATTCAAGAATTGATCGACGAAGAATACATCAATGAAGAGCGCTATGCTCGATCTTTTTGCAGGGGAAAATTCCGGATGAAAAAATGGGGGAAATCCAGAATCCAACGAGAATTAAAAATGCGTCAAATCCCGGAAAAACTAATTACAATCGGGCTTTCAGAAATTGACCCCGTAGAATATTACGACACCCTCCTCACACAGACCGAGAAAAAATGGGAGCAAACCAAAGAGTCGGATCTCTTTAAGAAGAAATATAAAATCAGCCAATACCTGATGAGCAAAGGATTTGAATACGATCTGATCAAAGAGGCAATTGAAGAAATTAGTAAAATTGATTAGTCTGCATCAATCAACTCACTCATAATTTTTGCCGAAAGCAGGCAAAGTGGAATCCCACCTCCCGGATGGACACTTCCACCGCAGAAATAAAGATTTTTGATCGAAGAGGAATAGTTTGCGTGTCGAAGGAATGCTGCAAATTTATTATTGGAGCTATTGCCATAAAGCGCACCCTGAGCACTCGAGGTTTTTGATTCAATACTTCTCGGGTCAAGAATCTCTTCCACTTCAATCAAGGGAGCAATATCTGTTTTGAGAATCCGATTGAGTTTGTGAATGATGTTCTTGCGAGCTTCCTCGATCAATGCATCCCAATCTTGTCCTTGATTATTGGGCACATTGATCATCGTAAACCAGTTCATACAATCTTTAGGCGCATCATCTGGTTTATATACTGAGGTGATATTCACGTAAACAGTGGGATCGGA
>JAHEBE010000044.1:9573-14405 GCA_024642365.1 Algoriphagus sp. | reverse complement strand
TTTAATATTACTGGCTGGGTATTTATCGTACCCGCTGTTGTCTTAATACTAATCATTCGAAAAGTCCCAGCGATTCCTGCGCTATTTGCGGGAACAATCCTTGGGGGAGTTTTTGCCTTAATTTTCCAGCCGGATATTATTCGACTAATTGCTGGAGATGGAGGAGGATTTAGCTATCAGGCTTTCAAAGCAATCATGATGGCACTATATGGCGAGGTAAGTGTGGTGACCTCTAATGATATCGTGAATGAGTTGTTGATTACACGTGGAATGTCCGGGATGCTTAATACGATTTGGTTGATTGTATGTGCAATGGTTTTTGGTGGTATTATGGAGGTGAGTGGGATGCTTCAGACTTTAGCTGAGGCCGTAATTCGAAAAGTCCATAGTGTTGGCTCTTTGATCGCGTCCACTGCTGCGACTTGTGTATTCTTTAATATTACTACCTCAGATCAGTATCTTGCAATTCTAGTTCCAGGTAGAATGTATGCAGATGTATACCGAAAGAGGGGTTTGAAACCAGAAAATTTGAGTCGAACACTAGAGGATTCTGGTACGGTAACATCCGTGTTAGTACCTTGGAATACCTGTGGAGCTACACAAGCTTCAGTATTAGGAGTAGCAACTTTGGTCTATGCACCATTCTGCTTTTTCAATATCATTAGCCCAATTATGACTATCCTTTATGGCTATTTAAAAATAGGGATTACATTTTATGAGGAGGGTGAATTAGAAGAGTAATTATGATTCCATTAAAAATTACAAAGGAGGAAATTAATCTGCTTCCTCTAGGACAGTTTGAAGGTGAGATTTTCTTGATCGAGGATTTAGAAGATGTGGAGGAAGTAGCTGATTTTTTAGATCAACATCGGATCATAGGATTTGATACCGAGACTAAACCAGCTTTTAAAAAAGGGGTAACCAACCAAGTCTCTTTACTCCAATTATCTACTTCAGCGCAAGCTTTTCTCTTTCGTACGCATAAGATTGGTTTCCCTGACCCAATCAGAAATGTTCTAGAAAAGGAACATATTATCAAAGTTGGAGCTGCAGTGCATGATGACATTAAGGGCTTAGCGAAATTGACGGATTCCTTTTATCCAAATTCATTTTTTGATCTTAATGATGAATTAAGAAAGGTTGGTTTTGAAAATGTTGGTGTTCGTAATCTCTGTGGAATGGTATTGGATATGCGAATTTCTAAATCAGAACAAGTTTCAAACTGGGAAGCACAGATCTTGACTCAAAAGCAACAACGCTATGCCGCTACAGATGCCTGGGCTTGCTTAGAGATTTTTAAAAAGTTAAAAGGTGAAGGATATCTGGACTCGCTTTTTTAATCTATGATTTTCAGGGTCAAGATATCTTGAAGAGATGTCTTAATCTGATTTTCCAGACCCATCCTGACTTCTAAAGTCATTTTACAATCAAGGCCCATTTCCTGATTTAAAATACTCAGGTCAAAGTTTTTCACCAGTTTCATTACTTCGTTTAGATCAGCGTAGGGAAATTGGACTTTTATTCGAATTGTAATCAGTTCTTCTTTGATTTCATTTTCCTCTATAGCCAAAGCAGCTGATGTTTTATAGGCATTGATGAGCCCACTGATACCTAACTTTGTCCCACCAAAATAGCGAACAACCACAATTAAACAGTTGGTGATGTTAAAGGATCTGATCTGACCCAAAATTGGGTCTCCTGCACTATGGTTGGGCTCACCATCATCATTTGCACGGTAATTCATCCCATCATTTCCTAAGCTCCAGGCGTAACAATGGTGCCTTGCGTCATAGTGCTTTTTTCGTAATTCCTTTAGAAAATCCTTGATCTCTTCTTCGTCTTTTACCGGAATTGCATAGTAGAAAAATTTACTGCTCCTATCCTTGAATAGTCCAGAACTTTCCCTTTCCAGGGTTAAAAAAGTGTCTTCTAAGTTATTTTCTGAGCTTGTGCTACTAGTCATGAAATAGATTCTATCTTCAGCCAAGTTAGAAATTTAACTTTTGAATAATCTTTATTCCAGTCGATTTGTCTTATTTTTAAACTAGATATCAATCCAATGGAAAAGTCAATTATCCTTGCTACTCCCTATTTAATTTCACTTCCTGGTGAGAAAAGTGACAGCGGTAATTTGAATTTTTGTGAAAATCAATCCCTTTTCCCAAATGGTATTCAGCGAAATTTTTGGATTACCAATGTTGATGAAGGTTCCACACGAGGGAATCACGCCCATTGGGAGGAATCACAGCTTTTGGTAGCATTGCATGGAGTAGTTTCGATTATAGTCGAATCAGCTGCTGGAAAAGCCTACACATTTGAATTAAACTCTCCATCAATGGGATTATTTGTTCCTCCCTTACATTGGATAAGTGTCAAATTCACCGTTGATGCGGTGTTACTAGGCATGTCAGATCAGGAGTTTTCTGAAGCAGATTACATAAGAGACAAGCATTATTTTGAAAGCCTTAGCGAACGATATACATAATCAGGATAGTTTTCAAGTTTTTGAATCTAACCAATTGGCTAAAGATTATTTTCTAGCTACAATTCCTCCTAGAGGATGTGCCTCATTTGATGTTGCCCTTCAAAAAAAAGGGAAAAACAATATCCTCATTACTTTGGTGATCACTTCTGATCAAGCTGCTGTTTCTATTCCAAATGCCCCTTTTGGTGGTTTTTGGTCAGAAAAAAGCCTTAATGCTCAATCCTTTGAAGTGTTTTTGAATTCTATTGAGCAAGAATTAACTGGGAGAGGAATTCAAAGCCTGACGATCACACAAGCTCCAAAGGCCTATGAATCCCAATCTGATCTAATTAATTACCTGTTGTTCAAATCTGGTTGGGAATTAAAAAGTATGGTAAGCCATCAATTTTTTTGCGGAAGAAAGAAGATTAAAAAATTTTTGGAAAAGGAAAGTCCCAAATTGGTAGCAAAGTTGAAAGCTGGCAAATTGACATCTAGTCATTCACAGATTTCAAACTTTGAGTTTTTGAACAAAATCAAACTTTGGTACAACCAAAAAGGATTCAAATTCAATGTGAACGAAGATTTATTAGTGCATCAGGTTTCTAGTTTTCCAGATCGTTATTTCTTGATCAAACTTGAACTTAAAGAACAAACTGTAGGATATGCTTTGGCAGTAAAGCTGACTACGAATTCCATTTACTATTTTTTATCTGCGATTGATCCATCTATCAAGATTGCCAGTGGTGGGGATTTTCTACTTCACGAGCTTTTTTTGCTTGCGAAGGAAGAGAAAGTTGATTTTATTGATTTAGGATCCTCAGATTTGAAAGAGAATGCGAACTATAGTCTCATCTTTTTTAAATCAAGATTTTCCAATGAAATCTCAAATAAAATGACCTGGCATAAGGAGTTTTGAAATGAAAGTTACAGATCGAGTTACAGTCATATGTATTGCTTTCAATCATGAGAAGTGGATTGAGGAAACTTTAGAAAGTGTAAGGTTACAGGATTATTATTCGAAGGATTTGATCATTATCGATAATGGCAGCACTGATACCACACCTGAAATCATTCGCCGATGGGCCAGCCAGCGCTCAGGAAATATGTCGGTTGAGATGATTTTCAAATCCGAAGAAATGCCTTATTGCAGCTTATTTAATGAGGTATTTGCTTCTATATCGAGTCAGTATGTAGTGGATTTATCGGGAGATGATGTGCTTTATCCCGATCACTTATCTAAGTCGATCGATCATCTTAAAAGAGCACCTTATGCTGCTTTTGTTTATTCTGATGCTTACCTATTAACTACAGAAGGGGAGATCCGTACCTTTTACAAAAGGGATTCATCAGGTGAATTAGTGGAGGATATTGTCCAAGGAGAGATCTATGAAACGCTCATTGAGCAAAATTATATCTGTTCTCCAACGATCGTATTTAATGCTAAAATATTGGAAAAAGAAGGTGGCTATGATCCAAATCTTTATTACGAGGATTTTGATATCCAGCTTCGATTAGCAAGAAAACATCCAGTGGTATTCTCCAATCATATCGGGGTATTGAAGCGGCAGCATGCAAAATCATTGTCATCTGGGCAGTACCAACGCTACAAGTCTAAAATGCTGCCTAGTACTTTAGTGGTTTGCCAAAAAGTAAAAGCGATGAACCTTCATCCCGAGGAGGATAGTGCGCTGGGGAAACGCATTCTTTTTGAATTGAAGCATGCGCTATGGTCCGCTAATTTTGAGCCTGCTGAAGGTTTTGTAAAACTTGGAAAAGAGATTGGCTTGAGAGGTGTTGAATTTGCGATTTATAAATATTGGCTCAAAAAGCGATTTGATTTTTCATGGCTATACTTAAGAATCACTTAATGGCTACCCCACTACGACCTCAATAAAAGATGGTTTCGAAAAATATGTTTTTCCTATCCGCTGGATGTCAGCTGAAGTAAACTGCTTCAGAAAAAGTAATTTTTTCTCGAAAAAACTTAAATCCAAACCTGAAAAATGTACTGCCTTGAATTGATCAAGTAAATCAAAAGAGGAGCTGAAGCCTGCCAGCATTTTTCCAATCAAATAGTTTCTTACTACTTCAATTTCATCTTCAGGGACGGGGTTTTCAACCAATTTTGAAATTTCTTTATAGATCTCCTGAACACAATCTTTGAAATGTTCTTTCTGGACATCTGCACTAATTACCCAATAGTTATAATCGCCAATTTCTGCTAGACTGCTATGAATTCCATATGTGTGGCCTTTATCCTCTCGGATATTTTTGACGAGCCGTGAACCAAAGTAACCTCCCAAAATGGTATTGAAAACTGATAATGCCAGGTAATCCGGATGATTTTTTGGAAGTGACCAATCGC
>JAHEBE010000044.1:0-9473 GCA_024642365.1 Algoriphagus sp. | reverse complement strand
GTGTGGCCTTTATCCTCTCGGATATTTTTGACGAGCCGTGAACCAAAGTAACCTCCCAAAATGGTATTGAAAACTGATAATGCCAGGTAATCCGGATGATTTTTTGGAAGTGACCAATCGCCGATTCTTAAGCTGCTTTGTACAGCTGCTTCTCGAATTTCCATTTCTCCCTGACTAGATTTTAAAACAGGGAAATCACTTACATTTTGATGAGTTCGATTTGGGAGTGATTCGAAAGTTTGGATTAATTGTTCAAGTTGGGATTCATTGAAATCTCCGGTTAAGTAAATTTCCAAATCTTCCCAAAGCAGATTTTCATAATAATTCAAAAGTTGTGCTCTTGTAACTTGAGAAATTTCGCTCTCGGTGGCTTCAAAGCCATAAGGATGAATGGAGCCAAAAAGACTTTTTCGAAAAAGCTGATTTGCTTTCGATGAGGTTTTTTCGTTGGCTAATTGAAGGCTTAATTTTCGCTGAGATTTTCTCTTTTCAAGGATTTCTTCCGGAAATATAGCCTTCGTAGTTAAATCACAAAATCTATCTAAAACTTCAAAAATATGCTTTTTGGTTGAAAAGAGGCTGATTCCTTCTCTGGTAAAAGCAGTGAAAGGATTGACTTCTGAGGCATGAAAATCAAAAAAATCTGCAAGTTCTTCACCTGTCTTTCCGACTATACCTTCCTGCAAAAGTTGCAAAGTAAAAGATGGAACGAGTGTTTGTTCTAATGGCAAGGATGTTCTATTGCTCATTGAGACGAGTTCAACTTTTACGGCATCTATTCCTGGAGTGTTGACATAAAATAGCGCTGACCCATTTTTCAATTTTTTTTGAAAAGGGGCGACAATTTCAAAATCATCCGGAATCTTAAATTCAGGAGCTTTTGAGCGGTCTAGCGTCATTAATTATTCGGGATAGTATATAAAAGCGAGAATCGTAATGTCTCAGCAAGTGGGTGATTTTGGGTTTGTGGGACCAAATAAGAAAAATCAAAACCTAATTTTGCTAGGTCAAATCCTACACCCATAGTGAAATATTTTCGACCGCCTTTATTTGGGTTTTCGTAGAAATAACCTGTTCTCAAAGCGAACTTATCGTTATAAGTATATTCTACACCAAAGGAAATCATGATTTCTTGAAGCTCTTCATTAAACCCTCCAGGAGCGTCAGCAAAGGAGCCAAACATGCCGGAGATCAAAGGTCGGTTAGGGTCTTTTCCTGCTCGAATCACAAGATTTCCTGTTTCATCTGTCTCCAAAGAACCGTCCTCATTTGTAGCGTAAATTGGTGGAGTCGGTACTAACAGTTTGTTAAAGTCAAGTGCGAAAGTAACTGTACTAGTTGGGTTCAAGTCTAGCGAATAAGCAGTTCCGATTCTAAGATTGGTTGGTATATAATCCAAATCATCAGCCGAATTATAGGTGATTTTTGGGCCAATGTTTGAAATGCTTACACCCCAAGAGAAGTTGCCTTCTTTTGATCCTGAGAAGATTGGTTTAGAGTAATATAATCCTACGTCAGTACCAACACTTATCCCCGGCCTGCCTTCTGATCCACCAACAGATGAAATGTTTCCAGAAAGGTTGGAGTGAATAAATCGTGCTGAAATTCCTAAGCCTAATGTGGATGATAATTTTCTTGAATAGGTACCTCCAATAGCAATGTCTCTTGGATTAAATTCACCCAATTCATTCCCAAACTGGTCAGTCAATTGGATATCGCCCATATTAAAATAGCGAAGGTCAAATCCAAAAGCTGAGACCTCATCAATTCTAAAAAACCCGGTCAAATAACTCAAGGACATGTCGTTGACTAATTTGCCAAGCCAAGGAGAATAGGATAGTGAAAATCCCATTTGATCATCTACGAAAGCTAGTTTTCCAGCATTCCAATGTGCGGAGCTTGCATCTGGTGAAGTAGCGACACCCACATCACCCATGGCAGAATGTCTGGAATCAGGAGCAAAATTCAAAAAAGGTACTGCAGTAGTGATTACTCTTCGATCTGGATCCTGTCCAGAAATGATCACACTATTCTGAGCCAAAGTAGATAAAGTAGCCAGGGTAAAAACTGCTAGAAATAGGTTTATCCTTTTTATTAAGGCTCTTTTTTTCATTGAATAACTATTTTACCACTTACTGAATCAAAGGAATTATCCTGTTCTGACTGAAGTGTTAATTTGTAAATATAAGTTCCTTTTGCTGGATATTTGGTTTGATTCTGATAAAAAACCCAAGACAAATTATTGATTATTGCCTCGGCCTTGACTAAACGTTGACTATTCGAAAATAGTATTTTTCCGTCAGTTTGATATACCGATAAATCAATTAAAATGTTTTCACCTGGACGATTATGTTCAATACTAAATTTACTTTCAATACTAGTTGGATTAGGGAAAGTTTTATGATTAAGGATTTTAAGTGTTTCGCTGCCTTCAACAGTAATTTCTTGAACTAATTCACTTCCATTTCCTAATGTATCCCATACTTTTATGCGAACAACATTCTTTCCTTCTTTTAGTCCTTTAAGTTCTAAATTAACACTTCCTTCTTTAAAAGAGTTATTTCTTGCTAAGTAAATCGTGTGGATGTCCAACTCTTCCTGCTCATTAATTTGAATTCGCATTAATTCTAATGGATCTATATTGGAAATATTTATTCCACTTTCATCTTTGAATTCAGCAACTAGAGGTATTACAGTCGAAGGGAACACGAATTTATTTTCATCTCCAAAACCAAATTTTGCCTTTATTTCGGGACCGACTTTGTCGGAAGGAGAAGCGGCAATTTTTCCTCCAATAATCGGGATAAAGTTCCCATATGCTTCAGAACTGTCAATTTCTCTTTTTCCAATTATTCTTAGGTTTCCATTTCCAAAATCCGGGTTGGTGTTTTTTGGGAGGATTAATTCCCCCTTCAAAAGCCCTTCGTTAATGGCCCCTGTTCCTTTGAAAAGTAAGATTGATTCTTCTTTGAATTCGGTAGGTGAACTTTCATCCCCAAGTGTTTTTATCAGTTTTGGTTTATCTGAGAGTACAATGGAATAGCTTCCTGTGAAGTTTTGGACTCTAGCTTGATTTTGTTTATCCACTACCTCAGCCTCAAACTCAATTCGTTGATACCCTTTTAGGGTATCTATACCAACCTTCGAATCAGCATCCTTAATTGCAGTGAAATTGATATTATATTCTGGAATTGCTAGTCGCATACTTGGGTCTCCCAAAAGACTGAAGTTTCGATTTAGAGCACCATTTAAACTTCCATTTTTGGTGTTTTTGAATATAGTCCCAAGGTCTTGATAATTTCCCTGAGCCTCCTTTAAAACTGTTTCAATAAAAGCTTCATTTAAAGTGAAATTCACACTGCTAAAAACTGGCCTTCCAGTCGATAAAAGACCAATTGCACCCTTTTTATCAGCAATTAAAAGTTCTTCAGCTGCAGATCTGAAAAAAGGTGAATCATGCCTGCCAAATTCACAAGTAGCAGTTACCCATAAGGCTAATTTTTCTTGTTTACTCCAGTTTTGGATATCTGAAACAGTAAATATTTCTTCTGCAGTTAGTGTGGTTTCATTCCCATGACCTACATAGTTTAAAAATAACGCACCCTTCTGAAGCTGTTCTTCTAATGCTTTTTTGGCTTCAATAGCTGTTTGACGTGTGCCTGTTTTTTCTTGTGCAAATCGATCTAAGTAGATTTTTTCAAGTTTGAAAGTTTGATTTTGATTGGATAGGCTTGTAGCATGAACTTCGGTATCTCTCAGGTGAATGTTATTGTCTCCATCATCTGCAACCAATGCAATGGTCTTCTTCCAGTCGCCAGGTTTTTGGTTTAGCTCATAGTCAATAATTTTATTAACGACTATTGAAGCTTCAGCCCCGTTTATTACCGGTAATCTACCTACGCCAATTTTCATGATTTCATCCCCTTCACGACTTTCCTCCCAGGTTCCAGATCCCCAATCCAATAAGCCATAGTAATCATCAGAGCTAAAAGTGCTTAGCGGATTGAGACTATTTCTTGAGGTGTAGATTGGGACAAGGTTAGGCCTTCCTCCGAGTTTGCCTTTGTAGTCAAAAGTGCCTTTTCCTAGTATGAGCACATTTTTTAGCTTTCCTCCTTTTTGATAATGCCAAGCAATAAAATTCCGGATAGCATTTAGGTCTGGATTCCCATAACCAAAAGCATCAAAAATCTCCGGAACTAAGGCAACCTCAGCAAAAACTCCCATGGCTAGTTTATGCATTCGAAGTTTTTCTGCTGAATTTTTAAAAATTGAAGGAGCAATGATGAGTAATTCGGGCCAAGAATTTATACTTCTGAGCTGCGTTGTTATGGATTCAATTTTTTTGATTTCCATTGCTTTGCTTGCATCGAAAACGATCATTTTTTTTATAGAAACGGTGTTTCCACTCGAAAAATCAAATTCAATTGGATTGAAAAAATCACTCAATTCCCAGGCTTTCAAGCCGGTTTGAATGGTGGTGCTGGTGGTTTTAAGAATGGGATATTCAAAGATTCCAGCAGGTAGATTTTGGCTTGAATAAGGCACTCCAATTCCAATGTAATTAAAATAGCCTGAGGCACTGGGGTCTGTAGATTGAAAAGAAATCCGTAAACGTTCAATCCTATTTCCAGACGGCAGAAAATCTTGATTTATTGAAACTTCTCGCCCTTTAATACCATAAGTAGTGTTGAGAATTGGATCAATTGGCAGATCAGACAAGAGTTGGCTCTCAGTAGCCAGACTAATAGTTGCAGGGGATAGTGAACTGGCCATTACGATTCCTGTGATTTTCCAAGGCGCATTTATATTGCTTTGCAAAGGGAAGTTATATCCTCTAGTCAATCCGGGTGACAAAGCTCTGGAATACCAGGTCCGACCAGAACTTAAAATATTATTTTCCTCTTCTTTTAGCCAAAACCATTGGTAAGCGATACTGGAAGGCTGAGCGGAAGAAATTGCTTTTTCAGATTTAATCCGTTTTGGATTTTGCTTTTTTGAAATCAAAAAACTGATGGAGTCAGTAAATTGATTTGCTGTGAAAAAGGCTGATCCATTTTCATCATAACCAGAAGAATAAGGAGTATTGATGTAAAAAAACAATTTCCCATTTTCCTCTTTTGCGGCAATTTCTTGGAGATAAAGATGAGTGCTGTCTAGTTTTTGGGGGAGCATTCCAGGATATCCAAAAATGGAGATCTCAGATATCGACCCTGCCCCTATTTGTTTAGCCTGAATATCCGTGATTTGGTATATCCCTTCCTTGCCTACTTTGATTTTAAAAAACTGGTCCTGAGCAAGTGACGAGGCTGTCACAAAGAAAAATGATAAGATTATTGAAATTTTTCTACCCACACAGTTCATTTCCGCATTTTACCATTTTCAACAAGCGATAAACCTATGTACGATAAAATCAACCAAGGGATACCTGCCAAGCCGAGAAAAGCAATAAATAAAATACCTAGTACGATTAATGAATAACGAAAAACATTTGGTTTGAACGAAAACGTCTTGAATTTCAATGCGATTAAAGGGATCTCGGAAACCAATAAAATCGCCATAACCCATGAAATCCCAACCAACACAATTGGAATACTTAACCAAATCCCGACTGATGGAACTGAAGTTGCCAAATAGGGTAGGGCACATATAAAAAGCGCGTTTGCAGGAGTAGGAAGACCAATGAATTGCTCACTTTGACGAGTGTCTAAATTGAATTTAGCAAGTCGGTAAGCTGATAGCAGCGGGATAATCAATGTGAAATAGGGTAATATTGACGAATCTGATTGGACTGCTGACATTTGGAATAAAATAAATCCAGGTAGTACACCAAAAGAAACTAAGTCTGCCAACGAATCCAGTTGCTTTCCGATTTCACTTGAAACTTTTAGTAATCTAGCAGCAAAACCATCTATGAAATCAAATACAGCGCTTATCAAAATGAAATAAGCTCCTGAGTAAATGTCGCCTTGCAATACCCAAATGATTCCGATCACTCCAGAAAGCAAATTGAGTAAGGTAAACGCGTTTGGGATAAATGATTTTATGCTCACGATACGGCTGATTTTCCTACAAATGGGTTGTTGGCTTTTTCGAATTTCACAGTAGTTGATGGTCCATGCCCGGGGAAAAGAACTGTTTCTTCTGGAAGTGTGAGTAATTCGGATTTGATTTTACTCAACAAAAGTTGATGGATACCTCCGGGTAAGTCTGTTCGTCCGATACTTCCTCTAAATATAGTATCACCTACGATTGCTTGATGGCTTTGACTATGATAAAAAACCAAATGGCCAGGCGAATGTCCTGGGACAAAAAGCATGGTCAGAGTTTCTTTCCCAACTTTCAATTTTTCCTCAACCGATAAAAAGTAATCAGCTTCTGTCGATTGGTAAGTGTTGAATCCATAATTGGGACCATATATTTCAACTGATTTCAAAACTGGGACTTCATTTGGATGGATTCCGAGCGGAATTCCAAAAGTTTTTTTCGCCCAGGCATTTCCAAGTACATGGTCCACATGGCAATGGGTGTTGATTAGTTGAGTCACTTTCAGTTTTTTATCTGTAATAAAATCTAAAAGTTCTAGTTGCTCAGCCACTTCGTAACATCCTGGATCAATCAATGTGGCTTCCCCAGCATCATCATAAAGCAAGTAAGTGTTTTCTTGAAAAGGATTAAATGTAAATGACTTGATGTGAAGCATGGAAATGTCAATTGGGAGCGAGCAAAATAAAGAATTATACCTTTAATTTGGGCTATGAAAATTGATTTTTTGCTAATTGGAGGCGGGATCGCTGGACTTTCTTTGGGATACCGGTTAAAGAAGGCTGGAAAATCTATACGGATATTTGATCTTCCCCTCCAGAATCAATCAAGTAGTGTAGCGGCTGGGTTATTTAACCCTATTACCGGCAGGAAAATGGTTAAAACCTGGAAAGCAGATGAGCTTTTTCCTGAGATAATTCCATTTTATCAAGAATTAGAAAAGGTAACTGGGAAAGATTTTTTGACCCTTCAAAAAATTTATCGCCCATTTTTATCGATTGAAGAACAAAATGAGTGGATGGGGCATAGTGCAGATCCAGGTTTCACGGCATATCTGGATCAAATTTTCACAAAAAGTCAAGCTGAATCTCTATTTGATAGTTTTGGTGGAGTTTTATTAAAAAATTCTGGTTGGCTCCAACTTCCTAAGTTCATCGATGCGATGCAAGGACTTATGAAGGAAGAAATCATTTTTGAGGAATTTGAGGAGCAAAAATTGAATTCAACAATAGATGGATGGTCTTATGAAAATTTAAATTTCACTGCCATAATTTATTGTAATGGGCTTGGAGCCATGAATTCGGAGTTTTTTAAATTTTTGCCATTTGCTCCTGTAAAAGGCGAAATTTTAGAAGTGGAGCAAGAATTTGCACCGGATTACATTGTCAACAGAGGGGTTTTCAGAGTGAGTTTAGGCTCGAATATTCATCGAGTTGGCTCAACTTATACTAAACATGATTTGGATAAAGGGCCGACAAATGAAGGAAAAAATGAAATTCTTGACCGATTGAATGGCCTTGTAAAAGAGGAAGTTATCAAAATCAAGAGCCACAAAAGTGGAATTAGACCAGCCACTCGAGATAGAAAGCCATTTTTGGGTAAACATCCTCAGGCTAAGAGCGTTTACATATTCAATGGTTTTGGTGCGAAAGGTGTTTCTCTTGTTCCATATTTCAGTAAATTGATGATGAGTTATTTATTGGAAAACAAACCAATGGAGAGTGAAGTGGACATAGCACGTTATTTTAATTATATTTAAAAGCAACTTTCAGTACAACGAATGCGATATCACCTGTTCCGTTTTATTGTTTTTACCGGCTTATGTTTGAGTTCTTTTTACGCAAATGCGCAGTTTGATCAAGACCGCTTTGGGAAAAATAGGATACAACACAAACAGTTTGATTGGTATTACTATACCTCAAATAATTTTGAGGTGTATTATTATGATCGAGGAGGAGCCAATGCAAAAATGGCGATCGAATACCTTGAGTCTGAGTTTGATCGCTTAACTCAAATGATAGGGTACGTAGCCTATACAAAGCCAAGAATCTATATCTATAATTCACCAGAGGAATTGCTTCAGAGTAACCTTGGACTTAACAAAGAACAGTTCAATGAGGAAGGTCAGACCAATTTCAACAGGTTAATAGCTGAAATATCGTACAAAGGTCAAATGGATCGATTCAAAGAAGATTTGATCTATGGAACAGCCAAAGTAATTATTGAGGAAATGCTTTATGGTTCTTCGGTTGCTGACGCTTTTCAATCCAATTTGATGAATTCCTTCCCGGAATGGTATGTTGATGGTGTTGCACTTTATTTGGCAAAAGGCTGGAGTAGAGAGATGGATGATTATATCCGTCATTATTTTCAAGAAGAAGAAAAGCCTAAAATTTTAAAATTAAAAGAGCGTGAAGCTGCATTGGTGGGTCAATCAGTTTGGAATTACGTAGCAGAGAAATATGGCAGAAGGTATATTTCTAGTATCCTCAATCTCTCTCGAATTAATAGAAACGAGGAAAATAGTATTGCAAATACTGTCGGTTTAAACTATAAGACTTTCACTGACGATTGGAAAAACTATTACCTCGCGATTAATGCTCAGGTGAAAAATTCATTCAAAGATGTGAATAGAGACGCTGCAGCTGCTGAAACTTCCCCTCGAGTAATTGGTGCTATTAATGACATTAAATTTAGCCCTGATGGGTTAAACGTAGCATATGTCCTTAACAATGGTGGAAAATTCTCGGTAAATGTAAGAGATGTATCTACAGGTACAGAGCGTACTGTTTTTGCTGGAGGAACTGCATTAGAGGATCAAAATCCTAATTTCCTAGCGCCGATTATTGCTTGGAGAGATTCTGCAAATATTGCTATTGCCTCCTTCAAAAGAGGAACAACCACGCTTCGATTAAGAGCAATTGATGGATCAAGTCAAGACAAAATATTTTTGAGGAATATCACTCAGATTTTGAGCTTGGATTTTAATAGCACAGGTAAGAACATGACTTTGTCCGCTATTTCGAACGGAAAATCAGATATTTTCACACTTAATGCGAGAGGTTCTGGACAGCGACTCACTAACGATCAATTTGATGATTTGACCCCGATGTTTTTAAATGACTCGACGATCATTTATTCATCCAACTTTAAGGAACTTCCAGATTCCTTGGCAGGAAAACCGATTGATTTAAAAGATTACCCTGATTATTTTAATTTATACATGGTTCAGGTGACTGATACCATTGTTACTAAGCAGCTCACTAATGCCAATAGTAAAAATATTGGTGCTAGAAGGGTTAATCCTAATACAGTCGTTTACATGAGTGACCTGAGTGGGATAAATAACTTAATGCGACTTAATGTAGGGAATCAAGTCTCGAATCAAATTTCTGCTTTCAATAAGAGTATAGAGGCTTTTGATGTGA
>JAHEBE010000304.1 GCA_024642365.1 Algoriphagus sp. | reverse complement strand
CAAACATCAAACACATTTCCTAAAGGGCTGGCGCCATATCCTAAAATGGAAACGTCTAAACCTGTTTTTCCTAGGGTTCTATAGTGCATAAAAGTGGTGCGGGTAGAATGAATTTGCTCATTCCAATATAAACAGAATCTTCTCGTAGGGATTAAAAATTGGGTAGTTTTTGATGGAAGGATTTCTTCAGGGACTTAATCAATCGTCTTACTTCCCCACCAATCTTTATTCGGAAGAAAGTCTGGTGAAAGCATCTGTCGACGTTCTTTTTCGAGACGTTGAAGAAGAGTCGTGCGGTAGCGCAAATTCACCAATGCTGCAGAATCCGCTTGATAAAGGGGATCTTGGCTTGCAAAATTGGCATTGGTTTTCTTTAGCCAGTTCATCAATTCTTGAGAAAGTTCACTGGTTTTTTGCTTGTTGACTTGGCTCAAATCGTTTAACTCTGAAATATCGGTGGACAATTGGTAAAGTTCCTTCCTCCCATCTTCCCAGTAATGAATCAATTTCCAATCACCTTTTCGAATCGTGGAGTTTGGTTCGCCTCCTTGATTTCCATAATGAGGATAGTGCCAGAAAAGCGCTCGCTCTTCCATTTCTTTGCCAGTCAGTATTGGTTTTAGGCTTTTACCATCTAGACTTTCAGGAATGGTTTTGATACCAGCCAAGTCAAGTAAAGTGGGGAGAAAGTCGGCTCCGGTCACAGGGCTTGAGTTTTTTTGACCTGTTTGATTCATCCAGGGCACGTAAATCAAATAGGGTACTCGAATTCCGCCTTCCCATTGATACCCTTTTCCTCCGCGAAGCGGATCAAGATTGGTGGAATAATTATCGCCTGAAACCACTCCTCCATTATCTGAGGTGAATACGATGATGGTGTTTTCCATCAGACCTAAGGCTTCTAATTTTGAAATGACAGCTCCAACTGCATCATCCATTTGCTCGATTAGCCCAGCATAAACAGGATTGTCCTGATGCTTTCTTGCGGGAAGAATCCGTTCCATTTCAAATCCTGTGGAATCTATCCCTTTGGTTTCGGCCTTGTCTCGAAAATGCTTCCATTTGGATTCAGAAGTTTGGATTGGGCCATGAACCGCATAGAAGCTCAAATAGGCTAAGAATTTTTGATCTTGGTGTTGCTCAATAAAAGCGTTTGTTTCCTGCGCCAATTTCATGGAGAGACTCATGCCTTTTTCTTCTGCCAAATCGGCTAGAAAAGGATTTGAAAAGGGAGAAAAGTATCGGCCATTTGCTGGGCTGCCAACATGAAAGCCACCTTTGTTTTGATCAAATCCATGGTCTGTAGGGAGCGATTGGTTTTCTTCTCCTCCCAAATGCCATTTTCCTGCAAAGAAGGTTTGATATCCTTCCGCTTTGAAAGCCTCGGGTAAAGTGATTAATTCAGAGGGTAAGGCATGGGCATAGGCAGCAGGAAGAAGTTTTGAATAACGCTTATAAGATCGCCAGTCTTCACCTTCAGGAGCTCCTATCCAATCCGTAATTCCATGGTTGGTGACATATCTTCCAGTCATGATGCTAGCGCGGGAAGGGCTACAAACAGCACTCGCTGCATAGCCATTTGTAAAGATCATTCCCCGGCTTGCCAGTCGATCAAGATTGGGTGTTTCATAGAAATCACTCCCCATAAATCCGACATCTGAATAACCCAAATCATCTACTAGAATAAATAGGATGTTAGGATCTTTGATTGGCTGGTTTTCTGGTGAAGAACAGCCAGCCACCAGGATGGCCAAAAACAAGAAAAAAACCTTTTGAAATTTGAGCATGCCGTGCATTTGGGAGGTGGAATTTCTTTGTCTATTAATTTACCAAATCCTTTTTTGATTACAATTGATGAGCATTCAAAATGGAACCGTCAGCTACTCGTTTGAGGGCTGTTAGAGTCTTGCCTTGCTCATCGACTTGGCAGACGCGGTAGCTTGGAGATGGGTTTCCCCAGTTGCCGCCAAAATGTCCTGACCAGAGGTAAGGTTTTTTTTGATGCCACATGATGCCATCTACATCGTGATCATGTCCATGAAAAGTTGCCTTTACATTTGGATAGCGTGCGATGAGATCTAGTACTTCCTGACAATCCACCCCATGCCGCGTCCAGTCATTTTGGGAAATATGAATAAAGATGAATACTTGAGAAAATTTTTGGGATTCCTCTAGTGCAGTTTTTAAGAAGTCACTATCCACACATAAATAGTCACCAGCTTCATTCGATGAATTGAGAATTACCATTCCATATTGCTCCTTGATGGGAAAAAATATATTGGATGGCTGATTCCAAAGTGCCAACCATTGGGATTCAGAGATTCTGTCGTGATTTCCTTTCGCCACATAATAGGGAACGTTCAACTGATCGTAGACTTTTTTAACCGCGGGCATGAAAACTGGATCATCATGAATCAGGTCTCCGTTGAAAACAACCAAATCCACATTAGTTTCTCGGTTGATCGCTTGAATTAAGTTTTGGTGGGATGTCTCAAAATCCGTATTCGGTTGCCCAAAATGTCCATCAGAAGCAGTGATGAATTTAAAGACGGGTTGAAAATCGTCGTCCCATCTATTTTTTGGTAGGGAAATGGGAATTCCTGCCAAAGGTAAACTGACTAAACCACCTCCTAGTAAGGTTAGATTTTTGAGAAATGGGCGACGATTCATTGGATTTTTTTTGAAGTTTCTTTCTATAGGATCTGAACTTAATTGGACAGTTTTAAAACCAAGGCTTGGTAAGGCTTGAGATTAGCTTGATTCCCTGAAAGCTCAAATGAAGGGTAATTATTAATCAAGATTTCATTTCCTGATGCCAATTCTGAAAGGGATATTTCTGAATCCGTTGTTGAAAAGTTAAGCAAGACCAAAAGCGTTTCTTCTCCTAGCTTCCGAGTAAAGGCATAAATGGTAGGATGATCCTTTTCTAGCAATTGATAAGCACCATAGACTAGCGTTAGGTTATCTTTTCGGACTTGAGTCATCTTTCTGAAGTGATTCAATACCGAGTTAGGATCTTTATCCTGAGCCGCGACGTTGATTTCCCTGTAATTTTCATTGACTTTTTTCCAAGGAATACCGGTCGTAAACCCAGCATTTGGAGCGTTATTCCATTGCATGGGTGTTCTTCCATTCTCTCGGGAGCTATAGTTCAGCTGCTTCATGAATTCCTCCATGTCTTGATTCGTTGCCAAAGCAGTTTTGTATTTCCCTAGCGCTTCAATGTCCGTGTACTCTTCGATAGTCGGCATGTCGATATTAGTCATACCTAGCTCATCTCCATAATACATGTAAGGAGTGCCCCGCATACTCAATAAAAAGGTGTTGAGAAGTTGGGTGGAAGGAGTTCTGAATTCTGGGCTCGGATTACCAAAGCGATTTACCATCCGAGCATTATCATGATTGGAAAGAAATATGGAAATCCAGCCTTTTTCTGCAAATGCAGAATCCCATCTGCTAAAAACTTCCTTCAGCTCTTCAAGTTTGTAGCCGGCTGTGGTTCTGGATAAATCCACCGTCTCGAAATGATAGGCCATTTGGAGTTCGTTTCGATCCGCATCTACTAATTCATGCGCATCCTGAAAGGTACTTCCAGCACCTTCTGCTACAGCAAATACATCGTATTTGGAAATCACCTCCTCATACATCTCATTTAAATAGGTATGAAGCTGTGGCTTCAATCCGTACCATTTCACAAAGTCTTTTTCATGACCTTCCGGCCATTCAGGGAATGTGGTGTCTTTGCTGGCAAATTGAAATGCATCCATTCGGAAACCATCCACTCCTTTTTCAGCCCAGAACTTCATTATGTCATATACTT
>JAHEBE010000043.1 GCA_024642365.1 Algoriphagus sp. | reverse complement strand
ATTCAGTCTCTCCTTGGCTTAAATCTTCCGCCAGATAGACTACCCCTACTTCATCTGTCACCGAATTTGAAGTATGAATAGTCAATAGCTCTGTCCACTTCTTTGCTGTTAAACCTGTCTCTTCCTTCAATTCACGTTTAGCACTTTCCAAAAAATCTCGACCAATCAGGCCTCCACCCATCGGGATTTCCCATGAATAACAATTAAGAGAATAACGGTACTGTCCGATGAGCCAGGTATTGCCATGGGCATCGATGGGAATAATCGCCATAGCTCTATTTTTAAAATGCACTGTCCCATAGATCCCGTCCTTCCCTGCTGGGTTGATGACTTGGTTCTCTTCCACTTTAATCCAAGGATTCTCGTAAATGAGGGTAGTATTTTTAGTCTTCCAAGGGTTGTTTTCCATTTTTTATCAAAAAAAAAGGGTGACAATTGCCACCCTAAAATTTGTAATCCATTGATTAAGCCGGGATAGGCATCACTTTCGAATCTTTAAAAGTAGATAGAATTACCATGGATTGCATGGAATCTACTTCTTTGATTTCGGATACTTTCTCAAGCATTAACTTTTGGTAGGCAGTGATATCTTTTGCTATTATTTTCAAAATAAAATCGCCGGTTCCGGTAATATGGTGACATTCTATCACCTCAGGTATCAGATTGATCTCCTTCATAAAGGCGTCGATATTTCCTTTATTGTGGCCAATTAAACTTACCAAAACAAACGTGCTTACCCCTAATCCGATTTTCTCAGGATCAAGTTTGGCATGATAGCTTTTAATAATTCCAGACTGCTCCAATTTTTTAACCCGCTCTAAAGTAGGTGCTGGAGACAATCCAATGTCTTTCGAAAGCTGTGCATTAGTAATTTTTGCGTTAGCCTGCAGGATCTCTAGAATCCTCCGATCAATTTTATCGAATTTTATTCTTAAGTTATTATCCATGATCTCTTGCATTGACAAAATTTTATACGGTACAAATTTAATATAAATGATGATTGTTTTAAACCATTCATCAGATTTTTAATTCGAAAAATCAAAATATTATAAACTAATAAGGGCTTTTGGGCAAAGAATCACTTAGAAACACCTTCTTAGCTTGTAAAAATTCAAATTTTCTCCTGTTGATGAGCTTTTAAAACGACCAAAATGGGATTAAAGTTTATTCTTTTTTAAATATTCTCTTGCTGCCACATGAGAAGGATGTTTTCGTTTGGCATATTTCTTCACTTTATTGAAATAGCTTTTTGCCAATGATTTGTTTCCTTCTTCCATAGCAATGATCCCCAGTTGAACCAAAGAATGAAGGTAATAACCGCTTTCCTGTGTCTCTGATTCTTCTCCATAGGATATGGTTTTCAGGTAATATCTCTTTGCCTCAGTTTGATCATTGACCCGATCATAATACTGAGCAATATAAAAAGCAGCATATCTTCCACTGTTGGATTCGTATCCTGTTTGCTTTGCATCTATTCGATCTAAGATTTCAAAAGACTCACGAACCGACTCATTCCATCTGCCCACGGTGTACAAATGACGGGCATATGACCTGTGGAAATAAGGATTATTTGGAAATTTGTCATGCAAATATTCTGAAATCTGCAGCGCTTCGTAAGGTTTCTTTTCCTCAGAAGCATAAAGCCTGAATAAGAAATATTGGGCCTCCACTCGCGTATAAAAGGCATTTGTCGCTACTTCCTCCAATTGCTGAAGCCCGAGTTCTTTATTCCCTTTGGGAAAAAGAGCCATAACTGGTTTTAAGAGCGGGTAATTTTCGGGAATCCAGACTGAGAAATAATTGAAAAGTGCATCTCCCAACAAAAGCTCTGGATTGAATTCCTCTTCTCCCCTACTTAACTCCATGTATTTCAAAGCATTTCTTCCAGCCCATGCTGCTTTGGTCCAGCTCTTTCGCTCAGAATATAACCTTCCTTGAAACCCATAGCCCGCTGCAAGGAAAAACGCCGCTTCCTTATTGGTTTCATCTGCGTCAAAGATCACCTGGGCCTTTTCAATGGCTTGATCTAAATATTTTAAGAAGGCCTTGTCGTAAGTTTCTTTGGTCACATCGACTTCAATTCGCCACCAATATCCCAACGCAACCAAAAAATAGGGAAGTGGATGTTCCGGATATTGATTTGCAATGACTGCAAAGTCTCGCTCAGCAACCGGAAAATTAAAGTCGTACATGCTGTTGATAGACTTCGTGATCCGGTATTGTAATCCTTTATCAAGAAGCAAATATTTTGAAGGCTCAAAGAAAGGAGAATCTTGGGTAGGGTTTTGTGCAAAGGATTTTGTTTCCAATCCTATTACCAAAATCACTATCAGCCAACTAAGTATTGATCGCATGCTATTTTTACAATTCAAGCTCAAAATTAGAGGTATTCCCAAACAAAATTTTAGATTTGATTAAGAATACTGCAAAAAATGGCCCTACCACTTTCCTCAGAAGGACAACGTCTAAAAGACTTAATTGATTTCGATAAGCGGCTTTATTTTTTATTGCTGGTGCTTTTGTTTCTACTAATCAGGTATCTCACTAACACATTCATATTAGAGTCCATCCCCGATTATGAAAACTTGGAGGCTAGAGGAGACTTTATGTTTTTTCATTTGTTCAACATTGCAAATTACATCTGGACCCCTTTTTCACTCCTTTGGAAATTCACGGTTATTTCCTTTTTATTTTGGTTGGGAGCATTTATGGTCGGCTTCAAAGTTCCCTATAAAGAGCTTTGGCAATTTGCTTTAATCGCTGAAATCGTATTTATCCTACCTGAATTGATTCGATTATTTGTTTTTCTATCTCCAGATTCCGGAGCCACTTTTATTGAAATTGAAGAGTTCAGAGCACTTTCTGTATTACAGTTGGTTGGAGCTGAAAACGTAGCTGCCCAATATCACTATGCCTTAGCAACAATAAATATTTTTGAAATTATTTATGGGATTTTTTGGGTCTATGGGTTCCACATGATCAGCAGGAGATCGCTAAAAGAATCATTTTTAGTAACACTGATCAGTTATTACCTCCCAATAATCATTTGGCTGACTTGGTATATCATGGTTTACCGAGGATGAATTAGACTTTCTTGGCATTTCCACTACAGCGCTTCGAACAATACTTCACAGCATCCCAGTTTTTCTCCCACTTCTTTCTCCATGTAAATGGCCTTTTGCAAACTGGGCAAACCTTAGTGGGTAATTGATCTTTTTTCATGAAAAAATAAACCTTCAACCAACTTCAAAGTTTTCAAAGTATGAAAAAAATGAAGTCGCTAACCGTAGAAGAAGTAGATCGAATCATAGAAATGGCTTGGGAAGATCGGACGCCTTTTGATGCAATAGAAGCTCAGTTTGGAGTTTCTGAAGGCGAAGTAATCCGCATCATGAGAAATTCTATGAAAGAAAGCTCATTTAAAATGTGGCGAGCAAGAGTCCAAGATCGAAAAACGAAGCATCAGAAAAAAAGCTCAGACGAAATTCAAACATTCAAATCTCGTATGCAGCGAGGAATTGCACTGAATAAGATTTCAAAACGTCAATAAGTAGACATAAAAAAAGGCGAAATAAATCGCCTTTTTTGAATTATTAGGATTAGACCGTTTCGAATGGCCAACTTCCTATTCCGCCTTTTAGATTTTTTAAATTTTCGAATCCTAAGTCAGCCATCACTTCACAAGCTTGACCACTACGATTTCCACTTCTACAATACAGTAAATAAGTCTTATCCTTTGGGAGATTCTTTACCGTACTTACAAAAGAGCTGGACATAATATCAATATTTCGAGCCCCTCTTATTTTTCCGCCAGAAAATTCGCCAGCAGAACGAACGTCAATCAAAACTGTGTTTGGTTGAACCATTAAATCATGGAATTCCCCAGAAGGAACATCTTGATAATTTTTTGGAGTAGTCTTAAAGAAATT
The DNA here is from genome assembly GCA_024642365.1 of Algoriphagus sp. Taxonomy (GTDB): domain Bacteria; phylum Bacteroidota; class Bacteroidia; order Cytophagales; family Cyclobacteriaceae; genus Algoriphagus. The sequence goes on along the minus strand of JAHEBE010000043.1, from coordinate 10,663 downwards.
AAACATGAGTTACATTTTTTATTTACCCAAAATTAGTGGCTTACTGAGCTAAGTACAGTAATAAATGTCACCTACCTAGACTTCGGAAGTTGGGGATTTTAACTTGATGACAATTAGTCTAATCAATAATACCCAAGGAAATCCGTGAAAAATCATGTCTCCCCAATCCATCACCTTCATACCGTTTGCGCCTCCTGCAACCCATTTGATTTTACCCCAAATATGGGGCTCGGGAAAAAATGGAGCTAGTCCTAAACTTCCGCATAAGACGAGCACGAAGACCCAACTATTAATCCCAACAGGATTGGTTTTTACTTTGCTCTCCCTTTTGTCCATGGATAGGTTATTTGTCCCCAGAATGTAGTGGGGAATTCTTCAATTTTTTCAAATCCCAAAGGCTCATCTTTACCTGAATTCGGGATGTAGGCAGTGCCAAATAAATAATCCCATAAACTCAAAGTAATGCCATAATTCACCCCATAGCTACCCTTTGGAAGGGTTTTAGCATGATGCCAAGTATGCATGACTGGATTATTGAGGATGTATTTTAATGGACCATAGGTCAATTTGATATTGGCATGATTGAGATGGCCAACCGCTATAGTGAAAATGTGCAATAGAAAGAAATCATCCAATCCAAAACCAATCATGGCTAAAGGAATGTATTGAATCGATTTATAGACGATTGTCTCCATCCAGTGATAACGAAGGTGAGCCGCAAAACCCATCTCTTCTACTGAATGATGCACTTTATGAAATTCCCAAAGCCAAGCACTTCGATGGAGCAAGCGATGAATATTCCATTGAATAAAATCAGCTACAATGAGCATAACCAGGAATTGTGCCCAAATTGGCCAACTTTCTAAAGTGATTGCGACCATATTCTGTATTCCAAACAAGCCTAAAAAATCCTTGAATAATTCCACAAATACATTTGACAAGGAATTGTAAACGATCAGGGAAAAGAGGAAGAAATTGAAAAACATATAAAATGCATCCAACCAAAAATCTTTTCGAAAGGCAGTGGCTCTTTTTCTCCAGGGAAATATCAATTCCAAACTCCAAACCAAAATCGAAAGTCCTACCAACCAATAAAAATAATTATGCCAGGAAGGATATAAGATTTCATTCTTCAGGTAATTCCAATATCCGTAATACCCGTCTGCTATGATCTGAAAGTATTCTTGCATTAGTTTGAATTATAGTGCCATCAACTCTTTGGAGATAATATAGATTCCCATCACAAGAACAAACCAACCAAAGCCTTGTTTCAAAGCCTTTTCATTTATTCGCTTGGATAGAGCACTTCCGATGAATATCCCTACTATTGACAAGCCAGTAAATATCAACAGCAGATTCCAATCAATGGCTTGATTTCCTAAATCTCCTAAAAACCCGATTAGAGATTTCGCTGCAATAATCAAAAGAGAGGTTCCAACTGCCATTTTCATCGGCAATCGTGCTAGTAAAACCAAAGCGGGAATTATCAAAAAACCTCCACCGGCTCCGACAAGGCCAGTCACTAAACCTACAACTCCCCCTTCTAAAGCAATGAGCGGTATATTAAATTTCACTTCCGAATCCTCATCATTTCCAGCATCTCGTTTTCCTTTGATCATGGAGTAAGAAGCAGCAAGCATGACTAGTGCAAAAAACACCATGATTGCTATGCTTTTGGAAACAGCCATTTCCCCCATAGAAAAAATAGGGTCTGGCAAGGCAGGAACGACAAATTTCCTAGTTAGGAATACCGCTATAAAAGAAGGAATCGCAAATACCAAAGCAGTCTTATAGTCTACCAGACTTTTTTTCATGTAAGTAAAAGAACCCACCAACGAGGTGCTCCCAACTACAAAAAGGGAATACGCAGTTGCTAAAACCGGTTCAATCCCCAAGATATATACCATCACAGGCACAGTAAGTATCGAACCTCCTCCTCCTATCAAGCCTAAACTAACACCAATAATAACTGCAGCTGCAAAACCAATCAGAACAATAATATCCATTACTTTTTTTGTGAATTATACCTGCAAAAGTAAACTACTCCCAGTCCTCAGGCGGTGACATTTGTTACAAAATCCCTTATCGGCTTAAATCAGAAACTCACCCTCCAAGCCTTATTATTAAATCTCAAATGACCTGATTTTAATCATTTTTATTCACCCTATGATCCCTTACCTTAATTGAACTAAACCTTCACAACCATGAAAATCCTTGTCCCAATTGACTTTTCTGAAAATTCAATTAAGGCGTTAGAACTAGCCTTGAGTTTGAACAAGAAACAAAAAACCACGATCATTCTCGTAAATATCGTAGAACTTGTTTATGATTTTGCTTCTCAAGCTGCTTTGGCCCTCGATGGCATGCATCGTGATGCAAGTAAAATTCTGAATGAATTAAAGGCAAAATACACAGCAGACCACCTGGATTTCAAATTACTTATTGAAGAAGGGACTGCCTCCATTTCTATAGCTCGTATGGCAACTCAACATGAAGCAGACCTAATTGTAATGGGAACTTCCGGGGCTGGAGAGTTTAAGAAATTTATTATGGGAAGCACTACCCGGAATTTATTGAAGGAAACAAATACTTCGGTTTTAGTAGTTCCGGCCCAGGCTAACCTAACGAATCTAAATAAACTTCGTGTTGCGATTCAATTTTCGGAACATGAGCGACTCCGAATAAACCATTTAATGAAGTTCAAAAACAGATGGGAGATGGATGTTGACTTTTTTCATATTGCCTCAGAAGTTGACTTCAAAGATGAATTAGCCTGTTTGGGTTTCAAGGATTATATGAAACAACAATTTGGAGTACAATCATGCCAGGTAACTAATTTGATTTCAAATTCAGTCAATGAGGGCATAAAAAATGTCTTCCAAACAAATGAGGGAAGTATCCTAGTCATGTGTCATCAACACAAATCGTTCTGGAAAGAATTCACTGAAGGAAGTCATTCGCTAGAAATGGCTGTTCACGAATCGATGCCGGTCCTGGTATTGAATTGATCTAACGAGCGATCAACTCTTCAAAATCATCCCGGATATAGATCACATTACGCCCCAATTCAATCCACTTTTTCTTTTCCAATTGCTTTAGCAATCGAGAAACTACTTCTCTGGAAGTACCAAGTTCGTTTGCTATCTCCTGATGAGTCGTGTGCAATTCATTGGATTTGTGCTGTTTCATTTTCGTAACGATATACCGCATTAATCGCTCATCCATACGCTTAAAGGCAACTGCATCCAATGCCAAAAGCATCTCTTGGAATCTGCTCTGATAGGTATTCGACACAAAATCCTTCCACTGCTTAAACTCATCTGAAAATTGCTCGTGAGCCAATATCGGTATCCCAATAAGGGTGGTAGGTTCTTCAACTACTGCTTTGATTTCCGAAGGTTTTGTCGCTGTACAGCAGGTTAGGGAAAGCGCACATGTTTCCCCTGGATCCAAATAATATAAAAACAGCTCTTTGCCTTCTTCATCCATCCGAAGAATCTTAATTGATCCTTCTAACACAATCGGAACCATTTTCACAAATTGTCCTGGCTCCATCAAGACCTTGCCTGGCTCGAGATGCATTATTTGGCCTTTGGCGAGGATTGCTTGAAGTAAGTTTGGGTCAGTGAAATTTGGAAGAAGGGTTTGCAGTTCAGTTGGGTTCATCAGGATATTCTATTAACACATCAAAATGTAAAGCGCTTAATTTCCTTAAAATTAAGGGAGTTTATTAGAAACTGACCTCAAAAGGCATCAAAGATTTGATATTTAAATTTTGAGCTAGGTGATTTTTGTCACGAAATTTTGAGGCTTGAATTCTTAAATTGAGTCCAGAAATTAACCCCCGCAACATGAAAAATTATCAGATTCTTATTATCGGAGGAGGAACTGCCGGAATTACTATCGCTGCACAACTGAAGCGTAAAGATTCAAAGCTCCAAATTGCAATCATTGAACCTTCGGACAAACACTATTATCAACCTGCTTGGACACTCGTTGGAGGTGGAACTTTTGATTTTAAAGAAACCGAGCGAAATGAAGCAGATTTTATACCTGCGGGAGTTGATTGGATTAAAGATAAAGCAACTGGTATTTTCCCTGAAAAAAATGAGGTGACTACAGCTTCTTCAGGATCATTCAGTTATGATTATTTAATCCCTGTTCCAGGTTTGGTAATGGCTCCTGAACTTTTACCAGGCCTTCCAGAGGCTTTGGGTAAAGGAGTAGTTTGCTCCAATTACACAGACCCTGAGCATACATGGGAAGTATTGCAAAATTTCAAAGGCGGAAATGCTGTCTTTACCCAACCTACCACTCCCATTAAATGTGGGGGTGCTCCTCAAAAAATCATGTATTTAGCGGAGGATTATTTTAGGAAGCAGGGTATTCGAGATAAAACGAATGTGCTTTTTGCAACGCCAGGCACAGTTATTTTTGGTGTTCCGGATTTTGCAAAGACTTTGAATAAAATCATACATGATCGAAACATCATTTTCAAACCATTCTATGCTCCAGTGAATATAGATGGGGAAAAGCAAGAGATCACTTTCCAATACTCCAAGCCAGGAGAAAGCAACTGTACCATCATGGAGGGTAATGTGTTAGGAGAAGAATTAACTGGCGCAATGGAAATCAAAGTACATTTTGACATGCTTCACTTGGCACCACCGCAAACAGCGCCCAAATTCATTCAAGAGTCAATGGTATCTATTCAAGAAGGACCAAGTAAAGGATGGATCGATGTGGATATTCATACCATGCAGCATAAGCGGTTTTCAAATATTTTCTCTATTGGTGATGTAGCAGCTTTGCCAACAGCCAAAACCGGCGCTGCAATTCGAAAACAAGCTCCCGTACTCGTAGATAATTTGATCCAACTGATTAAAACCGGGAAAATTGGTCAAGAATCCTACGAAGGCTATTCTTCTTGCCCGATTGTAACAGGTTATGGAAAAATGCTTTTGGCAGAGTTCAAATATGATAATGTACGAGATAGCGATCCGTTGATCTCAAAATTTGTAGACACGACTAAAGAACAATATAGTATGTGGCTGCTTAAGAAATATGGTCTTCCATTTATGTATTGGAACTTGATGTTGAAAGGAAAAGCATAAAAGGATTTATTTAGGCTAAAGTTAGTCGAATCTAATGCTAAAATTTACAAGAAAAGCCCAGTTTGATACTGGGCTTTTCTTGTTTGAATTTTGTTTCCCAAGATTGTTTTCATTAAAAATCACACGCAATAACCCAGCTTAAAACAGAATTTTGAGAATGAAAATTACCATTCAAAAAATTGGATAAGGTCTATTGGCAAATATGCATTTAATTTGAATTCTCATTTGCCTAGTTGAAACCTATGAAATCAATCGGTCTTATTTTCTTGACCTTATTTGTAAGTAATTTTTTGCACGCTCAACAAATCCGAATCATTGATTCTGAGACTTTGGAGCCACTTTCAGATGTAATGATTTATACTTCCTCACCTGCTAATTTTATCATCACAGATAAAGATGGAAAGGCGGATCTCCAAAATCTTAGGCTAGAAGGGAAAATATTTTTTGAAATTTTAGGCTATCAATCTTTGCAATTAACCATTCCTGAAATCCAAGGACTTGATTACTTGATAAAAATGAAATCGGGACTTTTACATTTAGATCAGGCAGTCGTCTCGGCATCCAAGTGGCGACAAAACAGTCAGGATGTTTCCTCTAAGGTAACAGTACTTGAATCTGAAAACTTATTACTTAGAAACCCTGCAAATACAGCAGATTGGCTTGGAAGCAGCGGAGAAGTATTTGTTCAGAAAAGTCAGCAAGGAGGAGGTAGCCCTATGATTCGTGGATTTTCTGCTAATCGTCTATTATATGCCGTTGATGGAGTTCGGATGAATACAGCCATTTTTAGAAGTGGCAATCTACATAATGTAATTTCGCTTGATCCTTTTGCAATGGCTTCTACAGAAGTTCTATTCGGTCCGGGATCTGTTATGTATGGAAGTGATGCTATCGGTGGTGTTATGGCATTTCAAACTTTGGACCCCAATTTTTCTGAACAGAAAAAATGGTCCGGTTCATTGGCTTCCCGATATGGCACAGCCAACAATGAATTTACCAACCATATCGATTTAGCCTTCGAATCAAAGCGTTGGGCATTCCTGACAAGTTTCACACACTTCGATTATGGGGACTTAAAAATGGGTGGGATTGGGCCTTCTGAGTACTTGCGACCAACATATTTAGGAATTCAAGACGGGGTTGACAGTCCGATTCAAAATCCTGATCCAGAAGTTCAAGTTCCCAGTGGCTATGATCAAACGAATGTGATGCAAAAAATCAGATATAAAGTATCTGAGCAAACAGAGCTTAGCTATGGGTTTCATTACAGCAAATCTGGTTTTATCCCGAGGTATGATCGGTTGATCGATTCGAATAGCTCGGGCTTAAGGTTTGCCGAATGGTCATATGGGCCACAAATATGGATGATGAATAATTTTGGGATTTCCCATCGAAGCAATTCCAAACTCTTTGACCAAGTCAATATTAAAATAGCGCAACAATACTTCGAAGAAAGTAGGATAGATCGTCGAAAAGGAAATTTAAATCGAAATACCAGAACAGAAAAAGTAAATGCCTATTCAGCAAATGCTGATTTTGTTAAGAATATTCGAAAAGAAAGTTTCTTGAGCTATGGATTAGAATTGATCACTAATGATGTCAAATCAGATGGGTATCAGGAAAATCTCGGAAATCAACAAATCAAACCAACGACTTCAAGATACCCACAAGCCACTTGGGTTTCTGCGGCAGCCTATGGTACTTTTCATGCTTATTTGTCCGATCAGTTAAAGTTTCAATCCGGAGTTCGATACAATTTCAACAGTCTTAAGGCCGACTATAGTGGAAATCAAGAGTTTTACCCTCTTCCATTTACTTCTAGCAAAAGTAACTTTGGTGCTTTGACTGGAAGTGTTGGCTTGATTTATTTGCCGGAACCTTCTTTTTCCATCTCCCCAAATCTATCAACAGGTTTTCGAGCTCCAAATGTGGATGACATCGGTAAGATCTTCGACTCGCAACCAGGAGCAGTGGTTGTGCCCAATCCGGATCTAAAGCCGGAATATGCATACAACATGGAGTTGAACCTCAATAAGCATTTTGGACAAACTTTAAAATTAGATTTAAGTGGCTATTATACCCTACTTCAAGATGCGATGGTACGTAGACCATTTACTTTGAATGGCGAATCAATCATAGACTATGATGGCGCACCAAGTCAAGTATTGGCGATACAAAATGCTGCTTTTGCCAAAGTATATGGCATTCAAGCGGGGTTTGAATTAGCACTTTCTAGCAATTTTTTGATCACCTCGCGTTACAATTGGCAAAAAGGGACAGAGGAACTGGATGATGAAAGTACTAGTCCATCCAGACACGCTGCTCCTTCATTTGGGATGACTCGATTGACCTTTTCAAAAAATAAATTTAAACTAGAATTCAGCAGTCAATACAGTGCAGAGGTTTCGTTTGACGAAATGCCTTTGGAAGAAAAAGGAAAGCCTCTTCTTTATGCAAAGGATTCCAATGGTAATCCTTATTCACCCAACTGGGTAATTTTCAATTTGCATTCCAGCTATCGATTATTATCATTTTTGGAAATCAATGCGGGGATAGAAAACATAAGGGATTTAAGGTATCGTCCTTATAGTTCAGGACTTACAGCCCCTGGAAGGAACTTTACTTTTTCTATTAAAGGAAGTTTTTAATTAAACTTAACTGGACTTTTAAAGTTAACTCTTAGCAAAAGGGTCTTATGAAAAATCTAATTCGGAAATCTGTAGCTACTTGTACATTATTGTCAATTTTGGCACTACTCCCCATCAGTTGCGGGATAGTCTGCACAGATTCCTGTGGCTGCGGACCACAATTTGAAGTGAAGGATTTTAATATCCTTTCCTTTGAGACCTTATCATTAACTAAACCTGGCCAACGGGTTAATCCTACTACCCCACTTCCTTACGATCAAATTTTTAAGGCCTTTCGAATTCTGGACGTTCAGACACTTTCATCTCTAAATGAAAATGTAACCGGTTCAATTCCAGGAGTTGCTTACGCGTGCAGTCCAGTCACTCCAAAATCAGCTCAGCAGATGACAGGCATTCAACTATTAAACTCTAAAGAAGTGAGTCTTGGAGATGGTACCGTTTTAAAAGTTGGACAAGATATTACTGACTTTTTTGAGGTTAATTACTTCTTTGCCGAGCAAACGCTGCCCTTTACATCTTTTTTCAAACAACCTTTGACGGTATACAGAGAGGATCTTTTCAAGTTAGGTTGGAAATCAAATCCTAAAAAAGAAGTCATTTTAGAATTCAGTATTCGGATTTTTATGACGGGAGGCAAAGAGTTTAACTTAAACAATGAAGTGCTGAGCATAAGAGAATAAGTGGGCTAGAAAAACTGATAAAAATCTTGTTTATTTTTCTTTAGATTCATTCCAAATAATCTTACTTTTGCATTCAGTCTTAGGCAAATGCTTCAAATGTTGAAAACAGCTGACCAAATTCCCGTATCCAAAACGGCTATTATCCAAGAAATAATTGATTCACCTTTGAAATTAAACTTGATGGAACTAGGTTTTTTGCCTGGTAAATCCATCACGCTTAAGCATACTGCACCTATGGGAGGACCAATGGCTTTTCAGCTCGATGAGACAATATTGGCCTTACGAAAAAACGAGGCTTCGCTGATTAAAGTGCAACTGTTCTAATAAATGGAAACCCCTACTTCCTCTACTTCATTGACTAAAACTCCAAAGATTGCGATCATAGGAAATCCAAATGTTGGGAAATCCACGATTTTCAATCAGCTGACTGGTTTGAGTCAAAAAGTTGGGAATTACCCTGGAGTAACTGTAGATAAAAAGATAGGCCTGATGAATTATCAAGGCAGCTCTTACCAAATAATCGATCTGCCAGGGACCTATAGTTTGAATCCAAATTCGGAGGATGAAATCATTGCAAATCGTGTCCTAAGCCAATCCAACGAGGCTGAAAAGCCGGAGTACGTGTTAATGGTGATTGACTCGAGTCAGCTTTCTAGAGGATTATTTCTTGCCACTCAATTAATCGATTTGGGCTTAAATCTGGCCATTGTTTTAAATATGGCAGACCTTGCATCCAAGCGCAATATTTCCATCAAAACATTTGAAATTTTTAAAGCTCTTGGCGTTCCTATTTTAAGTACGGATGCTCGTGGAGAAAAAGGGCTTGATCAAATTCGCGATTTAATCCATACTCGCAATTTTAGTAAGGAAGGCAATTTCATTGAAATTGAGGAAGTAGTACCGGCGAAATTGCTAGATGAAGTACAAGAAAAATTCCTTCTTCCAAATCACTATCAAGCCTATCAAATGCTTCGATTCGGTCGAGTAGACAAGGTTATTTCGAATGATGATCGAGAATGGATTAAGGGAAAGCTAGCAGATATAAATTTCAATCTCGAAGAAGCACAGCTTGAAGAAACAAAAATCCGGTATAAAAAAATTACCAAAATCGTTGACTCAGCTGTTGTAAAAGAAGGAGTAATAAAAAAAGAAAAATCAAATCTTGACTCCATATTCCTTCATCCAGTCTTTGGATACCTTGTTTTTGCTGGAATTTTATTAATTATTTTTCAAGCAATTTTTGCCTGGGCCTCCGTCCCAATGGATCTTATTGATGGATTTTTTGCTGAGCTTTCAGGCAGTGTAAGTAATCTCTTACCCGCAGGTCCAATTAGCAGTTTGATCTCAGAGGGGATTATTCCAGGTATTGGTGGAGTGGTAATTTTTATTCCACAAATCGCGATGCTCTTTGGATTCTTGGCGATTTTGGAAGACACAGGATATATGTCTCGTGTAGTATTCCTGATGGATCGTTGGATGCGTCCTTATGGGCTTCATGGCAAAAGTGTCGTTCCATTGATTTCTGGTGTTGCCTGTGCTATTCCTGGCGTAATGGCTGCTAGAAATATTGGCAACTGGAAAGAAAAAATAATCACCATCATGGTCACCCCATTGATGAGTTGCTCAGCTCGACTGCCTGTTTATGTGATTTTAATTGGCTTGGTAGTTCCAGATAAAAGCATTGGTTTTATAAACTTGCAGGCACTCACATTACTTGGATTATATTTTCTAGGTATCATAGGTGTTTTGGGTACAGCTTTTTTATTAAAAAATATTCTCAAGACTTCTGAAAAGAGCTTTTTAATGGTCGAACTTCCGTCCTATCGAGCACCTAGATGGTGGGATGTGGTGGTGACTATGTACAATAAGTCCCGGACTTTTGTATTGGAAGCAGGTAAAGTCATATTAGCTATTTCTGTTATTCTTTGGGTACTTGGTTCTTATGGACCACCTAGTAGAATGGATGAAATAAGGGCTAGTGCCGAAACAAAGCTTGCTCTTGCAAACAGCCCTGAAGAAGAAGAACTAATCCAAATCGAAACCTCTTCGCTGTTACTCGAAAATTCCTTTATTGGAATTATGGGAAGAGGAATTGAGCCAGTTATTCGTCCACTAGGCTATGATTGGAAAATTGGCATTGCATTGATCGCTTCATTTGCAGCAAGAGAAGTCTTTGTTTCGACGATTGCTACTATATACAGTATTGGTGAAGATCCTGAAG
>JAHEBE010000303.1 GCA_024642365.1 Algoriphagus sp. | reverse complement strand
CCTTCGCCTCCGATTTCTTTTGGCATGGCTACATCTAAGTCAATTAAGCCATCTTCGGTTTTCACATGACCTTTTCGCCCACCAGTATTTATAGCTATCGCTGTATAATCAACATTAAGTTTACGCATGATCTGAATTTTTTATTGCTTTCAGATTTTCTAACAAGCCAGCTAAGGTTTGGTTTAAAGAATCAATGGAAAAATCAGGAATTTCTTGAATTATAGCATCCAGCTTGTTAAGACTTTCTTGGACTTTACTTTGAAGGGACTTGCCAGGATAGGTCAATTCAGCAGTAACGGTACGCTCATCGGCCTCTCCTCGTTGCCGCTTTACAAAGTTCATCGCCTCTAATTTTTTTAAAAGAGGCGTTAGTGTTCCGGAGTCCAATTCCAATCGCTGCCCAATTTCATTAACTCGCAATCCATCTTCTTTCCACAATACCGCCAAAACCAAGTATTGTGGATAAGTCAAGCCAAATTCAGTTAGGCTACCCTGAATCAGCTGAATTAAAATTCTTGAATTAGTATAAAGTTGGAGCGAAAGACTTTGAGTAGGATTCATGATTGAAAATTTTTAATTGAATACAATTTAGTGTAATAAAACTAAAAAAGGAATCAAAATAGCATTTTGATTCCTTTTCACTCATTAAATTCTATCTATCAGAGCTTGAGTCCGTTTTCGTAATTGTAATGAAGACGAGCATTTGCTTCATCATCTCCTAGAAAGACCTGAGCGATGGGATCCCATTTCAATGACCTCCCTAACTCATGGGCAATATTTCCAATCGTACATACAGAACAGGTGCTATGCCCAACTTCTACAGGAACGATCGGGTCTTTTCGCATCATGACTGAATCAATGAAATCAATATGATGTGCTGAAAAGGCTAACTGCTCTGGGGAGAATTTCATTTCAGCTTCCTTTACAGAAGTATCATAGCCACCTCTTGACACTGTAATCCATCCTTTTTCACCAATAAACTTAACCCCTTGTCGAGTGGATCCATCAAATTGGCTCACGATCATTTCTATTCCATTGGCATATCGGTACTTCATTGGTTCTTCTCCCTTATCCACAATTACTTCCACAGGCCCATTGCGATCCATACCAATTCCCCACTGGGCTATATCAAACATGTGAGCTCCCCAATCGGTCATCAAACCACCACCGGTACGTTTGTACCAGCGCCATGCTCCCCATGCTTTTTCATTTTCTTCAGGATTTATACTGATTGGAGGATTGAGGTCTGGAAAATAGGGAACAGCAGGTATCGGTCCATTCCATGCTTTCCAGTCTAAACCAGCGGGAACTGGCTGAGTCTCATAGTCAATTTCTTTTGGGAAAGGATTTGCCCCTACATGGGCATAAACGGTCTTTATTTTCCCTAAATAGCCTTTTTGAACCATTCTTACTGCATGTTGAAAGTTTGCCCCGCCTCGCTGCATACTTCCTACACCTAAAACAATTCCATTGGAGCGGACAGCTTTTACCAATTCCTGACCTTCCTTGATTGTAAAAGTGAGTGGCTTTTCCAAGTAAATATCTTTTCCTGCTTTACAAGCATCAATAGCCATCAATGCATGCCAGTGATCTGGGGATGCGATGACTACTGCGTCTACTTCGTTGCTTTTTAGTAAATCTTTGTAATTAGAATAAAGCGCTATTCCCCCAGTAAGTCCGCCTCGATCTTCGTATAGTTTCAGAGTTCTCTTCTGAAACCGTTCGAGTTTAATTGCATAGACGTCCGCTGCAGCAGTTACTTCTACATTCGGGTTTTTCATAAAATTCCCGAGTAGCCCCATGGCCTGTCTGCCAACACCGATAAAGCCTAACCGGACTTTTGAACTGTCTTTAAAGGGGGTTTCTGAAGGAGAGCTGGCAAAACTTAAGTGGGGAAGTGCTCCAAGTCCTGCTGTGGTAAGCAATGAAGTGCTAAGAAATTTTCTGCGTGAAAAAGAGGATTTGCTCATGATTTTAGGTTTAATAAATTGACAAGGAATAAATTACAGTTTTTCTTCAATGTTTAGAAATTAAGTTTGTTGATTTTGACAGAAGGAAAAATTTCCAGTTGGAAACTCTTTTGGATTTTTGATACTTTAGAATTCTATGACCATTCAACAACTGGAATATTTAATCGCTGTGGATAAATACAGGCATTTCGGGAATGCTGCTGAAAGCTGTTTTGTCACACAACCTACGCTAAGCGCACAATTGAGTAAGCTGGAGCGTGATTTGGGTGTGATTTTATTTGACCGAAGCAAAATGCCTGTTATTCCTACTGAAATTGGGGTTCAGATTATCGCTCAAGCAAAGCGGGTTTTGTCAGAAAGCAAAGGGATTTTTGAACTGGTCGCACAGCTAAAAGGTGATATTTCCGGAGAAGTAAAGTTGGGAATCATTCCAACCTTGGCTCCCTATTTACTGCACTTGTTTATTCGGAATTTTGTGGAAAAATACCCTAAAGTAAATCTAGTCGTGCAGGAGATGGTCACAGAGGAAGTGGTTAAGAAGTTGAAAAACGATGAGCTGGATTTAGGCATAATTGTCACCCCGCTGGACGAGACTGGAATTCTAGAAAAGCCGATGTTCTATGAAAAATTTTATGCTTACTTATCCCAAGGTCACCCTTTATTGAGAGAGGAATTTTTTGACCCCGCTAAAGTAAAGAAAGAAGATTTTTGGGTGCTTCAACAAGGGCATTGCTTCCGAGATCAGGTTTTGAATCTTTGCGACCAATCATTGAGTGGACCAAAAAACTTTCATTACGAAAGTGGCTCACTCGAAGGCTTGAAAAATATGGTCAACCGTTACAAAGGTGTGACTTTACTGCCTGAATTGGCGACGAAAGAACTTTCGGAGGAAGAGAAAAGTCGACTTCGCCCATTCAAAGGAACTCCCCCAACCCGTGAAGTGAGTATTATTTTAAATCGGAGTTTTTTGAAGCAAAAGCTTGTCGAATTGCTTTACAATGAAATCACTGCAGTGGTACCAAACCCCATGACTTCCAAAGCACATGGAAAAATTGTTCGCTTTAAATGATTACGGGAGCTTGGTTAGAATGTAATGATTGGCTAGGTCTCCAGTAATCATTTGACCATTCATATCGAGATGCCAAATGCGGTTTTCGCCAATTTTGTATTGATTTGGACCAGAGGTAATATTTCCTAGGCTGATGATTGATCCCTTTTCATCCCAGGTGAAAGTACCTTTTTTCTCTTCTTCCAGCGCATCATTTCTACCCAAATAATTGGTAAAAAGAACATAGGTTAAATCCGGATTCAAGGTCAGGCTTGTTTCGATTCCCTCGCAGTCAGCACATGGGAGAATGCCTTTATAGGTTCCATTCCAGTCCAAAGAATTCATTGAGTTATGAGAATCTCCAATGAAAACTTCTTCTTCTCCTTCAGAGTGTTCTATTTCAGGGGATTCTACGCTATTATTTTCTGTCGGCCTGTTACAAGAAAGTATTGAAATGGAGAAAATTAGGATGGTGAAGTAAGAAGTATTTTTCATGATAAATTAATTATAAGCCAAAAGCTGTGACCTCAATAACCCCTAAAAACTCATTCTTTAAACTTCGGGATTTGATATAATCAGTCTGAAATTTAATAGTTTCTCCCAGTTGATAATAAATTTTTGAACGTAGATCGAGCCACATTCTTTGGTATGGATGGAGTTGGATCAATTGATCCAAGTGGTTGAGGGCTTTTTCAAAATTTTCTTTTTCGATCATCCTTTCCAATTGCAAGGCGGTGGCGGGATCTTGATTGGTTACTAAAAACTGAAAGCTCATCAAGTATTTTGAATCTGGTGATTTATCCTCAAGCCATTCTGGATTCCAATTTTCTTTAACCAATCTCATCACCTG
>JAHEBE010000002.1:33363-55157 GCA_024642365.1 Algoriphagus sp. | reverse complement strand
AAATCCAAACAAGTTTTTCTTGTGAAATCAAAGAGGTAACCTTAGAAGCCAATCCTGACGATTTAAGTCTGTCAAATTTGGAAGCTTGGAAAAAGTCCGGAATAGACCGGCTTAGTTTAGGCGTTCAAAGTTTTAATGAGGAAGTATTAAAATTTTACAACCGGGCACATTCAGCAAAAGAATCTCTTGGGGCTATCTCAAAAGCCAGAAAAGTAGGTTTTGAAAAATTTAGTCTTGATTTGATTTACGGCTTTCCACACGTTGATCATTCGATTTGGAAATCCGATCTTGAACAAGCGATCGCTCAGGATCCAGGTCACATTTCAAGCTATTCGCTTACAGTCGAGCCTAAAACGGCATTGGGGAATTGGGTAAAAAAAGGAAAATTTGAACCCGCTTCTGAAGACTATATTGCCGAACAGTTCGAAATCTTACAAGAAATGACCGATAGGGCGGGCTATACGCAATATGAGATTTCAAATTTTGGTAAACCAAGTCAATTCGCCCAGCACAATACAAACTATTGGAAAGGTGTACCATACTTAGGTGTTGGTCCCAGTGCTCATTCATTTGACGGACAAAACAGAGGGCAAAACCCTGCCTCGAACAGTCGGTTTTTAAAGGAAATCCAACTAGGTCAAATTCCTTTTCAAGTGGAAAACCTCAGCGAGGAGGAGAATCTAAACGAATACCTGTTAACAGGGCTTCGGACAATTTGGGGTATTGATTTCCAATTTATTTCAGAACGCTATCAACTTGATCTTATCCAATTAAAAAAAGAAATTCTTGATCAAATGGCTTTGGAAGGCTGGCTGATTTGGCGGGATAAAAACTTATCTTTGAGCAAAAGCGGCAAGTTAATGGCAGACAGCATTGCGGCAGCCCTTTTTATTTAACAAGTATCCAAGCATGAGCAATAATTCATTTTTCGGTAGAAAAAAAGAAGCGGAAACTTTAGAGACAGCATTTAATGGCTTGCTTAAAGCGTATCGCTTGGAAGGAAAATTTCGTGAAAAATCGCTGATTCATGATTGGCCAGAACTGGTAGGCAAGACTATAGCAGATCGAACCTCCTCTGTTTTTATTCGAGATCAGAAACTAATGGTAAAAATAACTTCTGGTCCAGTGAAAAAAGAATTGATGATGAATAGAGGAAATCTGCTGAAACTAATCGAAGAAAAATATGGGGCAGGAGTGGTGATTGACCTAGTTTGTCTCTAGTCCTCGACTTTTTTTCTAGAATTAACACCTTTTAGACTTTTTAACAGGGATTCAGAATTGCCAAATAGCCCAAGAATCCTAATTTTAATTCTTGTGACTACCTTTGCCTTGGCAATTTCATGATCAAACTACCTCAAATAAACTTCGGAAAGCTCAGCCTGCTGCTCGCCATTTTGGTTTGGCTGGGACTATTGTTTGTGGATTTGGTCCGCTTATTCGGGATAATAAATGAAATGGAATCTGGGATTGCCATCGAGTTTACCTGGATTCTGGAGATTCTATTTTTCTTGATGGTCTATGTTTATTACTCCTATTCCATCTCAAAAAACTCAAAAAATGAATTTTTGAATTTGATTTGGAGAGCAGCTTCCACCGGGCTTTTTGCTGTAGTTTTCTCCTTGTTGATTTTTCTATTTTATGGGTCATTAGGAGATAGTAGGCTTTCTCAGGAGCCTTTTCTTAGAAATTTTTTCTACCACATTAGCTTTGCCTTGACTTCAATATTTCTGATTTCATCCGCGTTGCTTTGGAAGCATCTCATTCTTTATCAAAAAAATAAACGTGTCGTAAAGCAATGGCAAGCCTATGAATTTGCGATGCTCGGCGCGATGTTTTTCATTTTTTTCAACCAAAATACACTTGATTACAGCTTCCTATTTGGACTGGTATTGTTGATTGGTTTGGGATTGGTGCTCTCCGGAAATCTTAAATGGATCCCCTACCTTACTTTTAAAGAAAAGTGGAAATCACTTCTTTTCTTATTCATTATTCTTTTGTCTTGCGGATTCCTTTTTATCCAATTGCAGGGATTTACCGACAAAGTTATCTATCCGGTGAATTTGACAGACAACTTGTTTCTGATCAGCCTCTTCGGGTTTATCTTTAGCTATTCCCTTTTTAGTTTTTTGGTCACACTCTTCAATCTTCCTACTTCTTCAGTCTTTGAACAAAAACTAGTCGAGGCGATAAGTTTTCAACGGCTCAGCCAATCCATCAAAGCCGAGGAAAATGAGGAACAAGTATTGGATATTTTAATGGATTCTTGCATGAGTGCTTCTTATGCGGATGGTGCTTGGCTGGAAATGGATCGAGAGGATCAACAGGTGGAATACCTCTTCGAACGATTTATTGAAAGTGACACTAGGCAGGAATTGAGTGAAATCATAAATGAATCAGTAGATTCTCAAACTGCTCCAAAAGATAATTTTTCTTCTAATGCCAATCTCCGGGAAGTTCAAATAAATCATCCAAGGTTTGAATCTGCCCTGGTAGTACCATTAATCATCAATAAATCCACCTTTGGCAGGATGATATTCATCAAAGAGGTGAAAGATGGTTTCAATAATGAGATGATCAACATCATCAGCACTTTTGTGAACCAAGCTTGTATTGCAGTAGAAAATCATCGATTACTGAATCAAGCGATATTAAATGAACGCTACCAAGAAGAATTAAAAATTGCACAACGTGTCCAGAAGGCCCTATTGCCGGCAAAACTTGATCACAACGATTCCTTCGAAATCTCGGCTTATTCAAATGCAGCCGATGAGGTCGGAGGGGATTATTATGACACATTTAAATTGGATGAAGATCGATTTGTATTGATTATCGGTGATGTCTCCGGCAAGGGTACTTCGGCAGCCTTTCATATGGCTCAGATGAAGGGGATTTTTCAATCTTTGATTCAATTAAATCTTAGCCCTTCGGATTTTCTAATCAAGGCAAATTCTGCTTTAAGTAAATGCCTGGAGCGAAACCATTTTATTACAGTTTCCATTTTTCTAATCAATACTGCCCAAAAAACATTTTGCCATGCAAGAGCAGGTCATGTGCCTACTTTACACTACGATGCTATTTCAGCAAAATCAGACTATTTGGGATTAGATGGATTGGGTTTGGGAATTTTAAGAAACAAGCTCTATGAGAAACACGTTGATGAAAAAACGTTCACCTATCAGTCAGGTGATACCTTAGTTTTATTTACTGACGGAGTCGTAGAGGCCAAGAATCATCAAGGAAAACAATTTGGATTTGAGCGCTTACGCACCTTGCTTGAGGTGTACAATAAGCATAGCTCTAAAGAAATTCAAACCAAGCTCATTGATTCTCTGCACCATTTTGTAGGAGGTGATGGACAAATTGATGATGATTATTCCATGATGGTGGTGAAGTTTAATTAAAACTATTAAAAAGAAAATTGAATATGCTCAATATTAAAGGACTTGAAGAGAATGGTTACCACATCCTTGCACTCGAAGGAGAGGTAGATGCGAGCAACTCTGTGATTTTGGATGAAGCAATTCAGGGCCTGATATCGGAAGGGAGCTTGGCTATCCTGATTGATGGTCGGGAGTTGGCTTACATTTCTTCGGCAGGATTGGGAGTTTTCATGTCTTACTTGGAAGATTTTCAAGAAAAAAATATCGCTTTCAAGATTTATGGACTAACTGAAAAAGTTTATGAAGTTTTTAAAATTCTCGGACTACATCAGTTGATCGAAATCTTTCCTGATAAACAAACCGCGTTTTCTTCCTAATAATGGAGCACCGCATTACAATATATTGTCAAACTACGGCACTTGCTCAGCTCAGGGATTTCTTGCGCAATACGCTGACGATGCCTTTCCTAACTGAGAATGATAAGCTACAGCTAATTCTAGCAGTAGAAGAGGTTTGTGCCAATTTGATTATCCATTCTCATGATTGTAATGCAAAAGACCATATCAATCTGGAGGTCAAAGAATATCCAGGAAAGCTCATATTCGAAATTAAAGACCAAGGAAAAGCTTTCAATCTGCTCGATTATGAAATTCCAGATTTAATAAAAGTCAAAGGGGAAAAACGAAAAGGCGGTTTAGGCATCATTTTGGTAAAGAAAATAATGGATGAAATCGAATTTGAGTCTGCCAAGGGCACAAATACCTGCCGGTTGATCAAATGGTTTCAATCCTAATTCTTGTTAAATGCTTAGTATTCCGTGCATTTGACTTTAAATCCTAATATTTTTGTAAAATTGCACTCTCAAAGCGGAATTTTGAATCCATGAAACACCGATCTACTTCGGCTTACCTTTTTCTATTTTTGTTGGCATTTGTGACTTCTTCTCCGAAAGAATCACATGCTCAATCTGTACCAGAGCCACTGCTTACCTTAGGTGGTAAGCCTGTGGACAAAGATGAGCTCATCTATCTCTTAGGAAAATCTCAAGATGCAGAAACAGGCACTACGGGAATGTCAAGAGAAGAATTTGAGGAAAATATTGCGCTCTTCATCAATTATAAGCTAAAAGTAAGAGAGGCAGAAGTCAAAGGATTAGACAAAACAGAAGAGTTCAGATTAGAGTTTGAATCCTTCAAAGAAAACCTCAAAGCACCATTTTTAATCAAAAATTCCCTTGAAGAAGGAGAGTTACGAAAGGCTTACTCAAGACTTCAGGAAGTAATAAGAGCTAGTCATATTTTAATTCAGTTCCCTCCAAATGCAAATTCCGAAGACAGTCTAATTGTCTTGAAAATGGCCTTGAAAGTAAAATCTGAGTTGGAATCAGGTGGAAATTTTAACAACCTAGCTTTAGAATATTCAGACGATCCCTCTGCAAAACAGAACAATGGTGATTTGGGATATTTTACTGCCTTGCAGATGGTACAGCCATTTGAGGACGCTGCCTACACGATGAGACCGGGAGAAATATCAAATCCTGTTTTGACCAATTTTGGTTATCATATTATTAAGGTTCAAGATCGTCAGCCAAATCCTGGGCAGGTGCAAGTTTCACATATTTTAGTGAGGATAGACCCTTCCAATCCAAATGGCGAAGATTTGGCTAAGCGGAAAGTGAATGATATCTATACCCAAATCCAAATGGAAACTACGGTATGGGAAGATATTGTGTCAAATTTCTCAGAAGACCCATCCTCAAGTAAAAAGGGCGGATTACTACCCCCATTTAGTGTAGGATCTATGATCCCAGAGTTTGAAATGGCAGCATTCACGCTGACAGAAATCGGTGAGGTTTCTCCACCGATACGTACTCAATATGGGTATCACATCTTGAGACTCGAAGAAAAAAAGCCTGTCGAGGCCTTCGAAGACTTAGAAGAAAGTATCAAATCCAGAATTTTAAGAGATTCCAGGTCCACCATGATCAAGTCTCAAGTGATGGCCATTCAGAAATCACGATATAGTTTTGATGAAAATGAAGTAATGGCAGCTACCTTACGAAGCAGTCTTGGTAATTCTCCGAAGTCTGGATTCAAGGCACTCATTGAGTCAAACGGTTTTACGGATCAGGAATTATTCAAAATTGGCAGTAAGTCATTTCTTGTTGCTGATTTCTTAAAATATCAATCGGATGAAGAAACAGCCATACGATCAAACTTAAGCCCTTTTGATTTTTGGTATGATCGCTTTGTCGCCAATGAATTAAATATCGCGGAGGAACGTGACTTGGCTACAAATAACAAGGATTATAAAATGCTATTAAACGAGTACCGAGATGGAATTCTTCTTTTTTCTTTAATGAATCAAGAAGTTTGGCAAAAGGGTATAGAAGACTCAGTAGCCCAATATGATTTCTTCAAAAAGAATATCAAAAATTATCAATGGGAAAACCGGGCCGATGCTTTCATCGTCAAGGTACTGGATTTGAGCAAAACGGATCGGGCCAAAAGCCTTTTAGCCGGTAAATCGCTAAGTAGTGAAGTGATTTCAAATTTTGAAAATGACGCACTTCAAAATAATCCCCTAGCATTTCAAACTGAAAAGGGGGTTTTTGAATACAAAAATCATCCAGTTCTCTCAAGAGCAAACCTCGTACTTCCTTACCAAGAACTTGAAATCAATGGACATCTTCACTTGATCTTACTTGGAGAAAAATTTCCTGCCGGGCCAAAGAAATTTGAAGAAACCCGCGGGTTGGTAATCCGAGATTTTCAAGATTATTTAGATGAGCAACTGATCGAGGAATTGCAAAAAAAATATCCAATAACTATTAATAATACAGCGAAAGAAGAAGCCTTTATTTCGCTGAATCACTAGAATTAAATCAAGCTTATCTTTTCGAGATTTTGCTTGGATGAAAGAATCCCATGAATAGAATTAACCGACTTACGATTTTCATTTTACTTGTATTTATCCAAGCGAAAGCTTTTGGTCAAGAAACTCCTCCACCTACAGGTCAAGTATTGGATAAGATTGTAGCTAAAGTCGACAACTACATCATCCTTGAATCTGATGTCCAAAAGACTTATCTAGAGGCAGTCAGCCAACCTCAACAAGGAATCGAGCCTCCTACCAGATGCCAGGTTTTTGAGACGTTGATGGTGAATAAACTCATGGTAGCCAAAGCGGAAATTGACTCCGTAGTGGTGACTGATGCAGAGGTAATGTTGCAGACAGAAAGTAGATTCAATATGGTCATGCAGCAATTTGGAGGTGATGAGGCCACTCTACTTCAGGCCTATGGAAAAACTGGTGATCAGTTGAAGAAGGAAATTGAAGATGTAATTCGCGAGCAATTAATTGTTCAGCGGATGCGTGGTAAAATTACAGAAGGTCTAACAGTATCCCCCGCTGAGGTTCGTGCATTTTTCAATAGTATTCCTTCTGATTCTATACCTTTCTTCTCTGCAGAAGTTACGGTAGGTCAGATCGTCCGAAAACCTGTTGTAAACCAAAAAACCAAAGAAGAAATCTTTGAGCAATTGCGGAAATTCAAAGAAGATATTGGCGCTGGAAGAGCAGATTTTGCAAGTTTGGCAAGACAATATTCCGAAGATCCAGGATCGGGGGCACAAGGCGGAGACTTAGGTTTCTTCCGAAGAGGGGAATTAGCACCTGAATTCGAAGCCACAGCTCTGGCATTAAGACCAGGAGAGCTTAGTGATCCTGTAGAGACTGATTTCGGAATTCACCTCATTCAACTTTTAGAAAATAAAGGAACCACCTACAACACAAGGCATATTCTCAGAATCCCTAGTGCTACGCAAGAAGATATTGCTGCAGCAGAACGGTTTTTGGATAGTTTAAAAACAGAAATTCAAGCAGGACGAGTTGAGTTTGCCAATGCAGCAAAAGAGTATTCAGACGATCGGGCTACATCTGATAATGGTGGGTTTTTCACTGATCCTGCGAATAATTCAAACAGGCTTACCCTTCGTACGCTTGAGGATCCTGTTTTATATTTCACATTGGACAGTATGCAAGTCGGATCTATCACGAAACCTATCCAATATGAAGATCCAAGGGAAGGAACTAAGCTTCGAATTTTGTTTTATAAAGCTAAGTATCCTGCACATCGAGCAAACTTGACTGATGATTACGAAAAACTAAAAGCCGCTACTCTTCGAAGAAAAGAAGATGAGCTTTTAAGCAAATGGTTTGTGACCGCAAAAGAAGATATTTTCATTGATCTAGATCCCCTTTACGATCGATGCAATGTGCTTGCAGGGAAATAAAAAAAAGCCAGAAGTGATTACTTCTGGCTTTTTTCTTTACTTTTTTTTGGACTAACTCTTTTTTCCAAAAAGTGCTTTAAGCGCCAATCCGAATTGTTTGAATCCTTCTTTAAAAAATCCTTTGGATTCCTTAAGCTTAGGTTCGATTACTTCTTTTCGTTCGTTAAATTCTTTTTCTAAAAGTGCTTTACCCTTTTTCAATTCTTCCTCAAGAGTAGTTTTATTCTCTTTTAGCTCTTGGATTTTCTTTTCTATCTCCTCCTTCACATCCATTCCTGCGTCAGCTCCTTTTTTCACCAGTTCCTCAATTTTATCTCCGATTTCCTTGAGAACTTTTTCAATTTCTGAAGCTTTTGATTTTTGCTCTTCCATAAGTTTTCTATTTATTCCCTTCAATTTACACAACTATTTACATTTGGCGGGTAAAATGAACTTTATCTTTTAAAGGTCTGATGTCTCGCTGGCCTGTGTTTGCTTCTCATACAATTCTGCATAGACTCCTTTCAGCTCCATCAGCGAGTCGTGATTCCCACTTTCAATTATTTTCCCATCATCTAGTACAATAATTTGATCCGCAAGCTTAGCGGAGGATACTCGATGCGAAATAATTATGGAGGTTCTGTCCCGCATGATTTTTTTCAGCGCAGAAAGGATCACATTTTCAGTCTTCGTGTCTACTGCAGATAAGCAATCATCAAGAATTAATATTTTGGGGGATTTAGCAATCGCTCGTGCTATGGAAACTCGTTGCTTCTGTCCTCCCGAAAGAGTAATCCCTCGTTCGCCTAGCATAGTTTCAAAACCCTGTGGGAAATCGATGATGTTTTGATAAACATCCGCATCTTTTGCCGCTTTATGAATAATTTCCTCATTTGGGCTGTCTATTCCAAAAGCTATATTGTTCCCTATTGTATCTGAAAACAAGAACACATCCTGAGGCACATAGCCAATCTGTCGCCTGAGATCTGAAATATTATACGCCGAAATTGGTTTACCGTCAATAGTGATATGGCCTTGGTCCTGATCATACATCCGCATCAGGAGATTGGCTATTGTGGATTTACCCGAGCCTGTAGTACCTATAATTCCTAAGGTTTGACCTTCCTTGATTTGGAAGCTTACTTGATCCAATGCCTTGATTCCAGAATCAGGATAAACAAAACTTATATTAGAAACTTCAATTGCACCCCGAATCTCTGTGATTAGATTTTCTGAACTTACAATTTCATTTTGCTCATCAAGGAATTCGTTTATTCGAGTTTGAGAAGCCGCAGCACGCTGAATTATACTCGTAATCCAACCTAGAGAAGTTACTGGCCAAGTAAGAATATTGACGTAAAGGATAAACTCCGCGATCACTCCATAGCCGATTTCTCCATTGATCACTTGGATTCCACCGACATAAACTGTGATGATGGTTGAAATCCCCACCAAAGCCATAATTAAAGGGAAAAACAGTGCATTCACTTTGGTCAAGCGAATAGATTTAAATTTATAATCCTCGCTTGCTTGTGCAAAATCATTCGCGCTATCGTTCTCTCGTACAAAAGCTTTTAGAACACGAATCCCAGAGAAGGCCTCTTGAACGAATGTGCTTAAATCGCTCAAACTCCTTTGGATTTTTTCAGAGCGCTCATTGATCATATTATTCACAAAATAAATGCTCAATGATAGTACCGGTAGGGGAAGCAGTGAATACAGGGTCAGCACTGGATTAATCATAATCATGTAGCTAATCACTAGGGGGAATAATATCAATAAATTCAACCCATACATAATTGCTGGTCCCAAATACATCCTAACCCGGCTTACATCCTCGGTGATTCGAGCCATCAAATCTCCTGTGCTATTTTTTCTATAAAAGCGTAATGGTAAGTTTTGGTAATGCTGATAAATTTCATTTTTCATGTCAAACTCAATCTTTCGAGACATGATGATGATCGTTTGCCTGATAAGGAAAAGGAAAAATCCTCTTAAAAGAGCCATGACCAGAATCAGTATTCCAAAAACGAAGACAAATTTTAAAAATAATTCGCGTGCTGGCTCCCCTAGTCCACCCAGTTGAAGTGGCCTATAAATGGTCAGGCTTTCAACCACATAATCTATTGCTAACCTGACAAGTTGCGCAGGAATAATTACGAAAATATTTGAAATGACAGTAAATACTATTCCCAAGAGCAACAAACCCTTGTATTTGATCAAATACTTATTGAGTCTCCAGAGTGGTTTCACCAAATAAAAATTTTAATTAATTGAAAATAGTTAGCTAATTATAGATAAGCCAATGCTTTGAAGGCCAATAAAAGTATTTAATTTTGTATTGGGCTATGTCAAGCCTTACCGACCCAAATATAACATATTCTAAAAAGCTAAGTTCACATGTTAGAGATTAAACCCACAGAATCCCTTCAGACTGGTTCTATTTTTGGCCAAATAACCAAAATGGATCATGAGCAATTAGTAGTTTGCTACGATGAGGCTACTGGCCTAAAGGCCTTGATAGGCATACATAATACCATTTTGGGGCCCGCTTTGGGAGGTACTCGAATGTGGCCTTATGCAACAGAAGAAGAAGCTATCACAGATGTGTTGAGATTGTCTAGAGGTATGACATTCAAGAATGCTTTGGCAGGCTTGAATTTAGGTGGAGGCAAGGCAGTCATCATTGGTGATCCCAAGTTGAAAAATGAAGCTTTCATGAGAAGATTCGGAAGATTTGTGGAAAGTCTCTCGGGAAGGTATGTGACTGCTGAGGATGTCAATATGAAAACCTCTGATATGGAGTACATCGCCATGGAGACCCGACATGTGGCAGGTCTCCCTGAAATCAAAGGAGGTGCTGGCGATCCATCACCAGTAACCGCATATGGCGTGTACATGGGAATGAAAGCTGCAGCAAAAAAAGCATTCGGATCGGATAATCTTTCCGGTAAAAAAATTGGCGTTCAAGGAGTTGGTCAGGTTGGAAAATACCTAATCGAGTATCTTGTCAAGGAAGGTGCGGAAGTACTTATTACAGATATTTTCCAAGAAAAATTGATGGAAGTTGCCAAGGCAACTGGAGCTCAAGCAGTGGACCCCAATGTAATTTATGATTTGCCAATGGATATTTATTCTCCTTGCGCATTGGGTGCAACAATTAATGATGAAACCATCGATCGACTAAAGTGCGCTGTAATCGCAGGTGGAGCCAATAATCAATTGAAAGATGAAGATAAACATGGTAAACTTTTAATCCAGAAAGGCATCGTTTATGCACCAGATTTCTTGATCAACGCAGGTGGAGTAATTAATGTTGGAATGGAATACCTAGGGGAATACAATCGCGAGATCGTTTTCCAACAGACTGAAAAAATATTTGATACTTGTCTTCAAATCTTCGAAAAATCGGATCGTGAAAACATCCCTGCACAACAAGCTGCAATCGCGACTGCAAAGGCAAGAATTGAGTCAATGGGCAGAGTAAAACTCCCTTTCTAATACAAAGAACAAAATCAAAAACCACCAGGAATTACTTCCGGGTGGTTTTTTTGTGCCGCTAAACAAGAGTATAGCAAAGGCAAATTGCCTATATTTGAAGCTCCTAAACAACACTATGCTAAATCGAAGAATTCTTAGGGTCAAGGCTTTCCAAAACCTTTATGCCTATGAGCAATGCAAGGGTTCGAATCTGACACTTGCAAAAGATTTTATCAAAGAATCTTTCCTGCCAGACCTCAATAGTATGGAGGTGCAAGACAAGGAAGCATTAAATAAAGCTGCTGAAGAAGCTTTAAAATTATTTGATGAAAACCTCAAAAGCACGTCTCTTCTAAAATCAAGTGATGCAAATCCTAAGGTCAAGCAAGTTGTTTTGGATGCCTTAAAACAGTTTCATAAAGCAAATGAAAAGGATCACCAATTCTTATTAAAGAACATGGTAATATCTGCAGAGCGAATTCCAAATTTGTATTTATCTGCGATTGAGCTTTTAAGAGCCTTTGGGAAGCATGTTGAAAAAGAAGTTGAAAAGAAAAAGCGGCTTGCTGGAAATACACCAATTGGTTTTGGAAACGAGTTGAATTTAGCCTCTAATAAAGTGCTAAACTCTTTGGGAGATTCACTGACTTATCAGGCTGCTTTGGCTAGAAATTCTGTCAATTTGGATGATCTTGAATTAGAAATTAAGGAATGGTTTAGAGATTACATCAAGACTTCAGAAATTTACCAAAATTACTTAGCCTTAGAAAACCCAACTATCGAGGAAGATTTGGATGCCGCAGATGATATTTTGAAAAAAATAATTTTCAAAAATGAAGTCATCTTGAATTACTTCGCCGAGAAGGATCTGAACTGGACCGAGAATAAAGCTGTTGTAAGGAGTCTGGCATCTAAAGTATTGAAGAATGCTGCCAACTTGGATCAAGAAAGTGACGGGGAAATGCCTGAAATTGCGATCAACTGGGATGAGGATAAGGAGTTTTTTGAAAATATATTTAACTTCACCATCCAAAATGATGCTGATAGTAAGGCATTAATATCTCAACGAACGAAAAATTGGGACATTGACAGGCTTGCTTTTACAGAC
Organism: Algoriphagus sp.; assembly: GCA_024642365.1. Lineage (GTDB taxonomy): Bacteria > Bacteroidota > Bacteroidia > Cytophagales > Cyclobacteriaceae > Algoriphagus. The sequence goes on along the minus strand of JAHEBE010000002.1, from coordinate 42,915 downwards.
AAAATCATCATTTCAATGGCTTTGGCAGAAATGAAAAACTTTCCAAGCATTCCAGTCAAAGTGAGTATTAACGAATATATTGACATCTCTAAAACCTATAGCACTCCCAAAAGCAAGCAATTTGTAAATGGACTATTGGATGTAATGGCAAAGGATCTAACCGAAAGCGGTGAAATCCGTAAGAGTGGTAGAGGACTTTTAGACAATAAATAATAAAACAATGAGCAAAAACAGCAATTCACTCGTCGCCTTCATCATTGGAGCAGGAGTCGGTGCCGCATTAGGAATTCTTTTCGCACCAGAAGCAGGTAGCAATACAAGAGATAAACTTTCTTTCAAACTTTCTAAATACAAGAAAGAGCTTGAGGGTCTAATCGATGACTTGATGGAAGGAAAAGAGACCCATCTCAATGAGGCAAAAACCGAAGGAAAAAGAGTTATTTCAGAAGCAAAGAACAAAGCAGAAAACTTACTTTCTGATGTAAATAAGTTAATCGACCAAATCAATCAAGGTAACAATTAATAGTTATGAAAATCAATTTCTTAAAATCAAGTGCTTTCCTTCTAGCATTAGCGCTAGGAGTATCTTGTAGCCAAAAAGATAGCGCAGATGAAAAAATCAAGGCGCTAGAAGAAAAAATTGCCGCATTGGAAACTTCCAATACAGCAGTAACTCCAGTCAATGCTCAAGCTACCCAAGTAGCAGATCCGTCTACACTTGGCCAATTTGAATTCCCAGAAATGGAACATGACTTTGGAACCATCGCAGAAGGAGAAGTGATCGAGCATTTGTTCAACTTCACTAATAATGGCCAAGCACCATTGGTGATTTCCAACATTACGGCTTCTTGTGGATGTACAAGTCCTGATTGGACCAAGACTCCAGTTAAACCAGGCGAGACCGGTTTTGTGAAAGTGGTATTTAACTCTACTGCAAAATCTGGAGCACAAGCCCCAACAGTTACAATTCAGGCAAATACAAATCCTACTGTGACTAGACTTCGTCTAAAAGGAACAGTTAATCCTAAAAATTCAGGCCCTGCAGCAGTAGGACCTGTGAAGAAATAAGTATGATTTCATTTGTATTAGCCCAGGCTGCGGCAGGTGGCAGTGGTATATTAGGCCAAGTTTTTTTATTTGGCTCAATAATTTTGATCATGTACTTCTTTATGATCAGACCACAGCAGAAAAAACAAAAAGACTCCAAAAAATTCATCGAGGAAATTAAAAAAGGAGACGATGTGGTAACTATTGGTGGCCTTCACGGGAAGGTGTATCAAGTAGATTCTGATACTGTAATTCTTGAGTTAGACCGAGGATTGAAAGTAAAAGTTGAAAAATCAGCAATCTCTCTGGACTTCTCGAAGAAGCCGGCAACAACGAAATAAATTGAATTTTGGCGGAAAGTAAAAAATCCTCGAAGAGGATTTCTCCTCAAAAACTCTCAAATCTCAAAGTGGTAGTCCTCTGCATCGCAGCGGCTACCACTTTTTGGATTTTAAACGCCCTCAATAAGGACGATTACAATACTGTGGTCGATTTTCCAATTTTCCTTGACTATGATCACTCCAAATTCATAGCAATTGAAAAAGAACCAGATCAAATAAAGCTTGAAATAAAAGGAAATGGCTGGGATTTGCTTCGAAAATATTTGAAGTTGAATACTCCACCTCTGACTATTGAGCTTCAGAATCCCGCTTCTAAAAAATTCATTAAAGCTTCAGATTATACTCGAGAATTAACTGATCTCCTGAGTCCTTCAACGGTCGTTTCAATTCTTGACGACTCTGTAAAATTTAATATTGACAAAATTGAAACTAGAAAAATCTCTGCTATAGCCGATAGCGCTAGTTTTTCACTTGCCAAAAATTATCGGCTACTTGCTCCTCCAATTTTTTCCCCAGCTGAAATTACACTTACAGGACCTAGTTCCGTTTTAGAAACATTGAAAGATGGTTTGAAAGTGGAGATCAACGCTCAAAAAATTAATGCGGACCTTAGTAAGGAAGTCCCACTTATTTTACCAAAAGAAATGACAGGACTGGTAAGCAGTAAGGAGGCGTTAGTAAATGTCACGATCGATGTAGTTGCATATTTAGAGGGAAATAAGCGGTTAAAAATCAAGAAGCTTAATTTTCCTAGAACCGTTTCGCTATCAAATGAAGAAGTCTCTATTGTAATGGATTACTTGATTGATGAACGCAACACGGCAGAATTGAAAGAATTAGAATTTGAAGCAGTTCTGGACTTTTCAAAAAGAAATAGAGAGGACAGTACAATTACAGTGGAAGTGCGGCCCATGCCAAAATTTTTAGACCAGGTTCGGATTTCACCTTCTATACTCAAGCTTCAATATGGGAATCAATAGGCCAATAAAGGTTGGGATTACCGGCGGAATTGGATCTGGAAAGTCCACTGTGGCTCAAATATTCTCCATTTTAGGCATTCCTGTTTATTATGCTGATGATCGAGCCAAATGGTTGATGAATCATCACACAAAACTTAAAAATCAGCTAATTGAATCATTTGGAGAAGAAAGTTTCCTTCAGACTGGCGAATTGAATCGAGCCTATTTGGCTAAAACCGTTTTTTCTGATCCCGAAAAAGTCAAGAAAATAAATCAATTAGTCCACCCGATTGTCGGTGAGGATTTCAATAGTTGGACTGCAAATCAATCTACCAAGTATGTTTTAAAAGAAGCTGCATTAATTTTTGAATCTGGTGGGGACAAACTGTTGGATTACGTTATTAATGTCAGTGCTCCGCTAAGAATTCGAATTAGCAGAGTATTGATGCGTGACCCAAATCGAAGTGAGGAACAAATCAACCAAATCATCAATCAGCAACTACCAGACGAGGTGAAAAATGAGCAGGCAAATTTTGTCATCAAAAACGTGGATAATAAACTGCTAATCCCTCAAGTGCTCAAGATTCATGAAAAACTGCTTGAGTCCACTCTCTAGAGTTTTTTTTCAGACCAGCTTTTGTTGACAATCTTCCAAGATTGGTCAATCTTAATTAGCGTCAAAAAATCATAGTAATAGATTCCTGGCCAAAATAATTCTGTTTCTGCAACGGCCGTATTTCCCTGAACTCGTATCGTAACCAATTCATTTTTATAAAGATTTGGGTTTCGTTTCTCACCTTTTGCAGTACCAGCTGCCCAAGTTTCATAGGAGGTAATCGTAAAGTTATCCCCTCGATATCCAATTAGTCTGGCTTCTGGAATAAAAGCTTGGTCGAGTTTTTCACGGTCACGCTCCATCATCCCATCGAAGTATAGCTGCACGGTTGCAGCAATCGCCTCGCGATCCGAGTTTTCCTGAGCTGTCAGCTGATTGGCAGAAACCAACAGGATAAAAAAGAATATGAAATATAGTTTCATAAATAGAAATTAATAAAAAAGCCATTTGACTGAAATCAAATGGCTTAAAATTTAGATTTTTTCAAATCCCAAATAACGATGCAACACTTTTGGCATAAGGATTCCATCCTCCGTTTGGTTGTTTTCTAAAATTGAAGCAACTATTCGAGGTAGTGCTAGTGCGCTTCCATTTAGTGAATGGGCCAAAGCCGTTTTCTTATCTTCTCCTTTGAATCGAAGTTTCAACCGGTTGGATTGATAAGTTTCAAAGTTCGATACTGAACTCACTTCAAGCCAGCGTTCTTGCGCTGCAGAATATACCTCCATATCATAGGTCAATGCCGAAGTAAATCCCATATCTCCTCCACAAAGTCTAAGCACTCGATAAGGAAGTTCAAGTTTTTTCAATAACCCTTGTACGTACCCACTCATTTCCTCGAGTGTTTGGTAAGAATTATCCGGGTGTGTAATCTGAACAATCTCCACTTTATCAAATTGATGAAGGCGATTTAACCCTCTGACATGCGCTCCCCAGCTACCTGCTTCTCTCCTAAAGCAAGGAGTATAGCCAACATTTTTGATCGGCAAATCAGATTCTGTCAGGATCACATCTCGGTATAGATTTGTGATGGGTACCTCTGCTGTCGGAATTAAATACAGATTATCTGCGCTGGCAAAATACATCTGTCCTTCCTTGTCTGGTAGTTGGCCTGTACCATATCCAGAATCTTCATTTACTAAAATTGGAGGCTGGACTTCGATATATCCAGCAGCGAGGGCCTCATCTAAGAAAAAATTAATCAATGCGCGCTGAAGTCTTGCCCCCTTCCCTTTATAAACCGGAAATCCTGCACCTGTAATTTTCACCCCTAGGTCAAAATCAATGATGTCATATTTTTTGATCAAATCCCAATGTGGCAATTTCCCTTCAAAAAGAGTCGGGATCTTTCCATTTTCCAGCACTATTTCATTATCCTCTGCTGATTTCCCAGCAGGGACACTTTGGTGAGGAACATTTGGTATGGTATAAAGAAGCTTGATTAATTCTTCCTCAGCTTTTGAATATTGATCCTCTAGATCTTTAATCTGGGTTTTCAGTTCTGCGGTTTTATTCCGGATCTGAACAGCTTCTTCAGCTCGACCTTCCTTCATTAAAAGGCCAATTTCTTTGGAGATTGAATTGGATTCTGCTTGTATTTGGTCACGTTGAGTTTGAGTTGTCTTTCGCAACTCATCCAATTCAACCGCTTGGTTTAATATTGATTCTGCGTTTGGAAAATTTCTTTTCTTTAAACCTTTTACTGCTTCAGGAAAATTCTCCTTGATTTGATTAACTAATAGCATGCTTTGAGCCAAATAATGAAAGCTCAAAGATAAGCATGTTATCGAACAATGATCGATTTACTCACACTAGAAAAAGGGCCTTCTAGTTCTTTTCCATCAGTTCGGTTAAGTCTGACTTTCACTTGATAAGTTCCAGCTGGAAGATTTTCAATTCTAATCGGGGTCATTTCACGAGTAGAATAGCTAAAATCATTTACTTCTATGAGCACTTGGAGCGCATCCAATTCCATGTCACCTCCAATAACCAAAAAATCAATAATTACCTCTTTTCCTAGCTCAAAGACTTGATCTGTTCTTGGGTAATTAAGTGCTAGGTAAGGCTCCGCAGAATATGGAAATGGTCTCGAGTCACCGACTTGAAAATCGCGATCCACATAATTTCCAAAATTCTTCAAAGCAAGTCCTTCTTCGTCTACTAAGTAGGCTACTACTCGGTAACTTCCTTGAGCTAAATCCCGCTGAAAAATAGGCGAGTAAAATCCAACCGGATCACTTCCGTTTAGAATATTAAACAATCTGAATTCCTGATTTTCGGAAGATGCAAAGGGGTAATTTTTGATATTAAATTCAAAAGGGACTTTACCTGGTTTGAAAATCTGATTGCCTAGCGGAGTGTATAATTCCAAAATTGCATCAGGAAAAGCTGAGGAATCAGCATATTGGAAAAAACTCACCTTGGGCAAATTCGAATTAGATTGAAGGGAGTCTTCGCCTATTCCTTGTACCTCTTCGTTAATTTTCTCTTTTTTATTGGAGCAGGAGAGTATTAATCCTACAATGCAAGTCAAAAGAAAGATTTTCTTCATGGTAAAAGCTTATTTGGGACTAAAGATATTTAATTTAAAAGATAAATTTGTGCTTAAATTTTAAATACAAGCCCCATGGAAATCCTATTTGATGAAATCCCAAGTTTAGATTTAGCTGACTTTACCTCTGGAACCGAGGCACAAAAAAGCGCTTTTGTCAACAAATTAGCCGAAGCCTACCAGAATATTGGTTTCGTTGCCATTAAAAACCATGGGCTCTCTCAAGACCTTCAAGATAGACTTTACGGCTCAATCAAACGATTTTTTGCTTTACCCGATGAGGTAAAAAGTCACTACGAAAAGCCAGAAATCGGATTTCAAAGAGGCTATACTGGTAAAGGGAAAGAACATGCAAAAGGAAGAAATACGGGAGATCTAAAAGAATTTTATCACGTTGGTCAAGAGCTATCTACAATTCCAGATACTGATCCTATCAAATCAGAATATCCGGAAAATGTTTGGCCAAAGGAGTTGCCAGAATTTGCAAATGATGCAAATGAAGCATATCGAACCTTAGAAAGTGCTGGAAAGGCAATGTTAAGAGCCATCGCTTTATCGCTTGATTTGGAAGAAAATTATTTCGAAGATAAAGTAGCCCATGGGAATTCCATTTTGAGACAGATCCATTATTTCCCAATTACTAATCCCGATGAAGTACCTGCTGATGCAGTCCGAGCTGCAGAACATGGGGACATCAATTTGATCACGCTACTCATGGGAGCGAGTGCAGATGGGCTTCAGGTGAAAAGAAAGGATGGGAAATGGATACCGATCACTGCTTTACCAGATCAATTGGTCGTGAATGTAGGAGATATGTTGGAGCGCCTGACCAACAAAAAATTAAAATCCACCATCCATCGGGTAGTAAATCCACCACGAGAGAAAATGAACTCAAGTAGGTATTCAATCCCTTTCTTTATGCATCCACGTTCGGAGATGGATCTGACTTGCTTAGAAAGCTGTGTGTCTCAAGATTCACCAAAACAGTTTGTAGATATTACAGCCGGGGAATTCCTTGAGGAGCGACTTCGTGAATTAGGCTTAAAAAAATAAGTCATGTCTGTCAAAAAAGTGCGCTATTATCTTTTCCTCAAGGATACATTGACACTTTCTTTGACTGCATTCGGTGGGCCTCAAGCATTCCTCACTATGCTTCTAGACCGGATGGTCAAGTTGCGAGGATATATAACAGAGGAGGAACTTTGGGAATTAAACGCACTTTGCAATATGCTCCCAGGTCCCTCCTCTACCCAGTTGATGTCGGCAATTGGTTTTCGGGTTGGGGGTCCAAATTTAGCCTATTTAGCGTTGATCGTTTGGATTCTACCAGCCACATTGCTGATGACTTTGGCGGCAATATTGATCAGCTTTTTGCAAGAAAGTACCCCAGAGGCTTTAAATTTCGCTCGGTTTATACAGCCAATGGCAATTGGATTTATAATTTTTGCCGCCCAGAAAACGATTGGAAAAATGGTCCAAACCACTGAAGCTATGGTTTTGGTACTCATTTCTACCTTTATATCCTTCTTTTATAGTTCCCCATACATCTTTCCATTACTCTTAGTCGGAGGAGGACTTAGCACCTCGATTAAATACAAAAAACAGCCAAAGGTTGAAAAAGATGCGCCGCTAAAAATCGAGTGGTCAAATTTCTATTTATGGGCAGGAACCTTAGCCTCTGCTGCAATTTTAGGTGCACTTACAAAATCTCAGTCCATTCTTCTATTCGAAAACTTCTATCGAAACGGCAGTCTAATTTTTGGAGGAGGTCAGGTATTGGTTCCGTATTTATATACCGAATTTGTAGATTTCAAAAACTTTTTGAGTTCTGAGGAATTCCTTACCGGTTATGCTATTTCACAGGGAATACCTGGCCCCACATTCTCTATTTCTTCTTTTGTAGGCGCACTTTCCATGAGAGAATTTGGAATTACTGGATTCCTTATGGGTGGTTTCATTGCTGCTGCAGGTATTTTCCTACCTGGCATTTTTTTGATTTTCTTTGTCATTCGATTTTGGGATGAGTTAAAAAAATACCGTCCAGTCCGAGCGGCATTAGAAGGAATCAATGCAGTCTCTTGCGGAATGCTCATTTCAGCAGCTTACCTTCTTTTTGAACCTTTAGAAGCTAATGGGATCAATATCTTTTTCATATTAGGTACTTATATGCTTCTACAGTTTACCAAGATTTCTTCACCAGCTATTATTGCAGGTGGCATCATCTTAGGGATATCATATAACCAGTTTTTGGCCTGATTTTCTCTTTAAACAATATCCAAAGAGGAACAAGATTTGGAATTCACACGTTTTAAATTCTAAAATCATTCCCTATCTTTCTAATTATGCAAGCTTACGAATTCATCAATAATCTCATCCCACCCCTGAAACTCAGTGATAAAACTGGGAAGGCGCTCTCGTGGATGGAGGGAATTCGTACCAATGTCTTACCAGTTGTAGATTCTGGAAAGTTTATGGGATTGGTTAATGGAGATCTGATTTTTGATTTAAACACCTTAGATAAACCTATTTCAGATTTGGTGCTTGAAAATGCGACCTGTTTTGTCTATGCTGATCAACACATTTATGAGGTATTAAGAGTAAGTTCTGAGCATCATTCCAATTTGGTTGCAGTAGTAGATCGTAATTCAATTTATTTGGGAGTAGTCTCAGTGGAGGATTCCATATCTGCTTTTGCTGATAGTCTTTCTATTCAGTCCCAGGGTAGTGTGTTAATACTTTCAATGAACATGAATGAATATAGCCTAGCTGAAATCTCAAGAATCATCGAAAGCGAAAACACAAAAGTATTGAGCTCCTTTATTTCTACTGATCCTTTGGATCCCGCCAAAATAAAAGTGACACTAAAAGTAAATAAACCAGAATTACGGTACATAAAGGCTACCCTTGAGCGATTTGGCTACAAAATCTTAGATCAATTTCAAGAAGAATCAGAGTTTAGCAGTGAAGAAGATCGGATCGGAAATCTGCTTAGATTTTTAGACATATAAGTTATGAAAGTCGCCCTTCATGGTCTGGCTTTAAAAACTGAGAATTTTTTAAAAGTCAAGTCTTTATTTTCAGTCTTAGCCAAATTTCAATTTGAAATTTTCATCACAAAACAATTCGAAAAGCAACTCCATTCGCTACCAGAGCTAAAATCCGCTTATGCACTATTAGAAAACAAAGCTGATATGGCAAAAATGGATTTCATTATTTCGATAGGGGGAGACGGCACTTTATTAGATACTGTTTGTCAAGTTGGGAGCTTAGAAATTCCAATTCTTGGATTAAATACCGGTAGACTAGGCTTTTTAGCAACCGTGGCAACAGATCACATAGAAGAGGCAATCCATCATCTTGCAGAGCATAACTATCAATTAGAATCTCGAAGTTTGATTAGTTTACGATCCAGCAAAATGCTCTTTGGAAGGCAGAATTTCGCACTAAATGAATTTACAATACATAAAAGAGATACCTCCTCGATGATTACCGTACATACCTACATCGATGGACAGTATCTGAATAGTTATTGGGCAGATGGGCTGATTGTTGCTACACCTACAGGATCCACAGGTTATTCTTTAAGTTGTGGTGGGCCTTTAATATCACCTGAAGCTAAAAATCTAGTAATTACTCCTGTAAGCCCACATAATCTAAATGTGCGCCCAATTATTGTTTCAGACGAAAGTGAAATCAGTTTTACCATTGAGGGACGCTCTGAAAAGTTTTTGATATCCTTAGATTCTAGATCTACTTCTATTTCTTCTGAGGTAAAGTTGGTTGTTAAAAAAGAGGCATTTTCAGCCAAATTGATAAAACTTCCAAACTATCATTTCTTCGATACGCTTCGCCAAAAACTGAATTGGGGCTTTGATATGAGAAACTAAGTTTCAATTTTGATAAAATTATACCAATTTTAGCTTAACAATTATTAACCCGTTAAATACCAATAGCCGTTTTTTAAACGTTTGGTACTTTATAACTTGCATCGTCTTGAAAAAAGTCAATTTTCAGATTTTCAAACACTTAATGCTTTTA
>JAHEBE010000002.1:0-33263 GCA_024642365.1 Algoriphagus sp. | reverse complement strand
ATTAGCTATACTTTCGCTTCAACCAAGTGCTATGCCTATTAATTAAATCTATCCTGAGGTAGATTATTGAAAAAGAATTGGCATTTTTGTACCTCCAAAAAAAGTAGGCATTCGGAAACGAAGGAATGAAGGAAATACAAGATCGGAACGGAATCCCCCGACATATTGCAATAATCATGGATGGCAACGGCCGATGGGCCAAAAAAAAGGGCGCTATGCGCATCTTTGGTCATCGACATGCCATTCAGGCTGTCAAAGATGCAATTGAAGGATCAGAGGATTTAGGGGTCGAATACCTCACATTATTTTCATTTTCAACAGAAAATTGGTCTCGTCCACAAGACGAAATAAATGGATTAATGGAATTGTTAGTAAAAACTATTACTGATGAAGTTCCTATGATGATGAAAAATAATATCCGACTCCTGTCGATTGGAGATATTCAAAGTCTTCCTCCGTCCGCCCATGCCAAATTAATGGAGGCACAGGAAACAACCCGCCAAAACTCAGGATTAAAAGTAGTATTAGCCCTTAGTTATAGCGGTCAATGGGAACTTACTCAAGCTACCAAACGCATTGCTCAAAAAGTCTCAGAAGGAAAATTGAAACCATCAGAAATCACCCAGCAAGTGGTAGCTGATCATCTTGAAACAGCTGGAATTCCAGATCCTGAATTGATGATCAGGACTAGCGGTGAATATAGATTAAGCAATTTTCTCCTTTGGCAGTTGGCTTATACTGAAATGTATTTCACTCCAGTTTTATGGCCAGATTTTAGAAAAGAGCACCTACATGAAGCAATCTCCGATTACCAATCAAGGGAAAGAAGGTTCGGCATGACAGGTGAGCAGGTTAAATCTTAAGTTTTAATGAAAAGAAGTTTATTTATTTTGTTTTGTCTTTTTTGGGCTAGTAGCTCGATGGCACAAATTCGTTTGGGCCAAAGTCGCTATGCTTCAAGTAAGCCAATAGATATTTTAGAGCTTAATTATGCTAAGCCTGAAACCTACCGAATCGCTGAGATTAAAGCTGTCGGTTTATCCACTTTGGATGAAATTGCAATTATTTCGCTTTCAGGATTAAAAGTTGATGATAGGATTGAGGTGCCAGGTGATGCCCTCTCTACAGCACTTAAAAAATTATGGGGTCAAGGAATTATTGGAGACGTCAAGATTCTGGTGACAAAAATAGAGGGTGAAGATATTTATTTGCTTTTAGACCTTACGGAGCGTCCTAGATTTTCTAGAGTGGAATTCTTAGGAATGAACAAGACTCAAGAAAGTGAATTAAAAGAAAAGGTTAACATCAGGGGTCGGGTTGTACGAGATGATGTACTAAATAATGCAAAAAGAAATATAGAAAAATATTACGTAGATAAAGGATATCTGAATACAGAAGTGAAAATCCTTCAGGAACGAGATACTACACTGCCAAATTCTGTGAAATTGCGTTTTGAAGTTATTCAAAATTCAAAAGTCCGAATCAACGAGATCGATTTTTATGGAAATGAGGAAATAGCAGATTCAAAGCTCAAAGGAAAGCTCAAGAAGACAAAAGAACATGCCCGGGTAAGTATTTTCAAAGACGCTTATACTAGAATTGAAAGTGCTACGCCTTCAGATGTGAAAAACACACTTTTTTATACGGATAGCGCTTCTTATGAAGATGCAAGGAATTACATTAATAAAAACTTCAAGCTTAACTTTTTCAGTGGCTCCAAGTACATTCCTAAAGAGTACCGGAATGACAAGCAAAGTGTCATCAATTTTTACCAAAGCAAAGGATTCAGAGATGCTAAAATTGTAGCCGATTCAATTTATGACTTTGGAGAAGATAAAATCAATATTGATATCGCGCTAGAAGAAGGAAGGAAATACTATTACAGAAATATCAGTTTCAATGGCAATTTCATTCACCCAGACGCTGTGTTGCTAGCCAAATTAGGCATTCAAAGAGGTGATGTCTATGATAAGGAGAAACTGGATAAGAGACTTAATTACGACCCTCAAAAAGGGGATGATGTTAGTTCACTATACCAAGACAATGGTTACTTATTCTTCAGTATTGACCCGGTAGAAGTGAATGTTTCTGGGGATTCCATTGATTTGGAAATGCGGATTTTTGAAGGCCCTCAAGTCACTGTGAACAGCGTCAACATCAAAGGAAATGAGCGGACTTCTGATCACGTTGTAATGCGAGAAATTCGGATTCTACCTGGGCAGAAATTTAATCGGGCACTGCTAGTCCGTACGATTCGTGAACTTTCTCAGCTTGGGTATTTTGATCCTGAAAAAATCAACCCTGACCTTAGGCCCAATTTTGAAGCAGCAACTGTAGATATCACATTTGAACTTGAGGAACGACCAAATGACCAGATCGAGCTTTCCGGAGGTTGGGGTGGTTTTTATGGATTCGTAGGAACTGTCGGACTTTCTTTCAATAACTTCTCCATGAAAAATATTGGAGACTTCGATAAATGGGATCCATTACCTGTTGGAGATGGTCAAAAACTTTCCCTAAGAGTGCAAGCTAATGGTCGAAGCTTCCAAAACTACTCCATCTCTTTAACTGAGCCTTGGTTTGGTGGTAAAAAACCAAATGCACTAAGCTTTGCTTTTAATCACTCTGTTCAACGTCAGGTCGATTTCTACAATCAAGCAAATTTCGGCAATGAATTAGGGTTCTTTAAGATTACCGGTGTCACCTTAGGCTTAGCAAAGCGAGTGACCTGGCCGGATGATTATTTTAGCATCAGTAATTCGTTACAATTCCAAGTTTATGAGTTTGACCAATATGGTACCTCTTTCGGCTTAAGCTACCCAACTGGTACTTCGAATAGTGTTACTTTAAATACCACCATAGCAAGAAACAATATCGATAATCCAATCTATCCAAGATTTGGTTCAAACATCATGTTGGCAATTTCTGCAACTCCACCTTATTCTTCTTTGAACAAAAATATAGATCGAGAGTCGCCTGACGAAGAAAAATATAAGTGGCTGGAATATCATAAATGGATGTTTGATGCCTCTATTTATACCCCACTATTCGGATCTTCTAAATTAGTAGCCAGTGCTCGTGCACACATGGGCTTCCTAGGATCTTATGGGAATAAAATTGGAATAATTCCCTTGGAGCGATTCGTAATGGGTGGAGATGGTATGACATTCAACAACTTCGCTTTGGGCCAGGAAATCATTGGTCTTAGAGGTTATGAGAACCAATCTATCACTCCAGGCCGGGATACCAGAGGTACTGCAAATCCAGATCCTTACGGAGGGGTAGTGTATAATAAATATGTGATGGAAGTTAGATTCTTGGTTTCTCCAAATCCTTCAGCCACAATATTTGTCCTTGGATTTGCTGAGGCTGGAAATAACTGGGGATCATACAAAGATTTTAACCCTTATGATTTGAAAAAGTCTGCAGGAATGGGAGCTAGAATATTTATGCCAGCATTTGGTTTATTGGGTATTGACTGGGGATATGGCTTTGACCCTATTCCAGGAGCAACTCGAAGAAGTGGGCCACAATTCCACTTTACTATTGGTCAGCAATTCAGATAAACCCAATTCTAATGAGATTTGGTTAATTTATGCAAAATTTGATTATTCAACCATTTGGATATAAATCCTTAACAGAAACCAAATCGTAATCATGGATAAGTCGCTGAAAATTGTATTTTTGCTGCTCTTTATGCTGACAGGAGGCACTTTAACCGCTCAAAAGATCGGCTATATTGATTCCGAATACATCTTAAATAAGCATCCGGATTACAAATTAATCCAACAAGAGCTTGAAAACATCAGTGCTGAGTGGAAAAAACAGGCACAGGGTTTGGATAAAGAGATTAAAGACCTCTCCGTCCTCCTAAAAGCCGAAGAAGTGTTATTAACAGAGGAAATGTACCAGCAAAGGCTGGAACAAATCAAATTGAAACAAAAAGAGTCTCAGGAATTCAATAGTCGGATTTTTGGGATCAATGGACAATATTTCCAAAAACAAGCAGAGTTACTTCAGCCACTCCAATCGAAAATATACGATGCTATAGAACGAGTGACTAGAAGGAATAATTTGGGGATGTTATTTGATAAGGCAGCCGATCCTTCGGCTATTATCTGGACAGACCCAAGACACGATTATTCTGAATTTGTTTTGGAAGAATTAGGAATAGAAGACAACAAATAAAAGAACCAAAAAATGATGAAAGTAAAAGTTATCCTTTCCGCAGTAGTATTGCTTTGCGCAGGATTTGTCGCTCAGGCGCAAGAGATTAAAATCGGGTACACCAATGTGGAGTTTATCATGGATTTGATGCCAGAAATGGAACAAATCGGTGCAGATATCCAAGATTATCAAACCCAATTACAGACTAACATCCAGACCAAAGCTCAGGATTTCCAACGTCAGGTACAAACTTACCAGCAAGCTGCACAGTCCATGACTGAAGAGGCAAGAGCTGCAAAAGAGGCTGAATTGACAAAAATCCAAAACGATCTGCAAAAGTATGAGCAAGATGCTCAGGTATCTTACCAGCGTAAACTTGGTGAGTTGCTAGAGCCAGTTCAAACAAAAGTGGTTAATGCAATCAATGCTGTCGCAGCTGAAAATAATTACACCCATATTTTCGCTGAAACAGCTGGCCAAGCTCCAATCCTTCTTTATACAAAAGAGCAGGATAAATTTACCGAATTGGTACTTGCCAAATTAAACATCAAACTTCCTACTCCTCCAGCAGGAAACTAATTTTCAAAAAATCAAGTTAAAAAGGTCTTCTGAATACTTCGGAAGACCTTTTTTTATAGGAACCAATGCCAAAAAAGAATCCGAAAGAAATCCTGATGAAAAGCCAAGATCCCATCTTGGTCGATTTCTATGCCGATTGGTGTAGTCCTTGTCGAACCATGGATCCTATCATTAACGAAGTGCTTTCCAGCTTAGAAGGGAAAATCAATTTGCTAAAAGTCAATGTGGATAAGAAGCCCCAGCTTTCGCAGCAATTCGGGGTCCGCTCAATTCCCCATTACATCTTGTTCAAAAAAGGAAAAATACTTTGGAGAAATGGAGGGATACTAACGAAAAGAGACTTAGAGAAAGCGCTTAAAGGATTTATATAAAAAAAGCTCCTTACGGAGCTTTAACTTAAACAAAGAATTTGAGACGAATAACCTCCTGCTCGGAGAGAAAACGGTAATGTCCGCGCTTCAAATCTTTTTTATCCAATCCTGCATACATCACTCGGTCCAAAGCTGTCACTTCGTATCCTAAATGCGCAAATATTCTTCTGACGATTCTATTTCTACCAATGTGAATTTCTAGTCCGAGGATCTTTCTGTCCAATGAAAGAACCTGCATATCGTCAACGGCAGCATCACCATCCTCAAGCGTTAAGCCACTCAATATTGCCTCTTCATCATTTTTGGTCAATGGTTTATCCAAAGTGACTTGGTAAATCTTTTTGATTTCATTGGAAGGATGAGAAAGTTTTGCTGCTAATTCTCCATCGTTAGTGAATAGCAATAAACCCGTGGTATTTCGGTCTAACCTTCCTACTGGGAAAATTCGTTCCTCACAGGCATTTCCTACCAAATTCATTACGGTCTTACGATCCATCGGATCTTCTGTCGTCGTAATAAAGTCTTTAGGCTTATTTAGTAAAACATAAACTGGTTTTTCAGGATTGATTTTTCTTCCTTGGTAGACCACACGATCAGTTCGTTTTACTTTCCTCCCCATCTCGGTACAAAGTTCACCATTCACAGTGATCATGCCATTTGCAATTAGAGCATCAGCTTCTCTCCTTCCACAGATTCCGGAGTTTGAAATAAACTTATTCAATCGCATCAATCCTTCTTCGCTTTGCTCCAGCTTTTTCTTTTTAGATGGGAGCGAATCGAACTTATAATCTGGTCGTTCAAGATTTGTATCTTGATCTACAAATCGCTTTTTACCAAATCCACCTTTCGGCTTGTCAGTATTCTTATAAACCGGTGTGCCAGGCTCGAAAATAGGACGCTGATCCTTACCTCTACCTTTATATACTTGGCCTTTTTCCTTGCTTATTTGAGAACCCTTATCTGAATTAAACTCCTTTTTAAAAGTTTTATCACTTCTTTTTTCATCAATCTTAGTACCACGTTTCGCACCAAAGCCGGCGGGTCTTTGAGAATCAGATTCCCCTTCAGTCGATTTTTTAAAAAATTTCTTCTTACTAAATTCTTTTGAAGAATCTTGACCGAAGTTATTTTCATTTTCTTTTCGGTCAAACTTTTTTGCGGGACTGGTTTTCTTAGAATTGAAAGTTGACTTTTTTCCAAATTCACCTTTCCCGAATCCCTTTTTATCCATTTCTGACAAGTCAAATTCTGACTTCGTGCTTTTTTTCTTAAAGCCTCCTTTAAATTCTTTCGAATTGCTTTGCTCTTTTTTATCTGAATTGAAAAAAGGCTTTTTTGGATTGTTCTTTTTCATAAGTATGCAGCATCACTGCTGTATTTTGTTTTAAATAAATAAGCAATTGACATTCAAAAGCTTAATCGGGCTGCAAAGATAGCTGCAATCCTGCTAAAAGCAGCGTAGAATTCGAAAATAAACCTACTTTGAGTGAGCGTAATAAAACTCAGTTGCCTTCCGAACCGAACCTTGGTTTAATAATAATTCTTTTGCGATTGACTCCTCCACACCTGTCGCCTCCATGATCATATTAATTCCGCGTTGCACCAATTTCGCATTCGAGAGCTGCATATCTACCATTTTATTTCCTTTGACCCGTCCTAGCTTGATCATTACAGAAGTTGAAATCATATTCAGAACCAACTTTTGGGCGGTTCCAGCTTTCATTCGGGTACTTCCTGTGACAAATTCTGGACCTACGACCGCCTCAATTGCATAGTCGACTTCTTTGGATAAAAGTGAGTTAGGATTACAAGTGATACTACCAGTCAACAATCCTTTGGATTTTGCAGCTTTTACTCCTCCAATAACATAAGGTGTAGATCCTGATGCAGCAATACCTATTACAGTATCATCCGCATTGAATCCATAGGCTAGAATATCTTTCCAGGCTTGATCTGAATCATCTTCTGCATTTTCTACCGCCTTACGAATCGCATGATCACCACCAGCTATTAAGCCAATCACCCAATCAAAAGGAACACCATAAGTTGGAGGGCATTCAGATGCATCTAAAATCCCCAGTCTTCCACTTGTGCCAGCTCCTATGTAAATCAATCGACCACCACGCTCCATTCTAGGGATAATGGCTTTAACTAATTCTGAAACAACAGGAATTACTTTTTCAACTGCCAAAGCAACTTTTTGATCTTCCGAATTAATGTTTTTCAACAATTCCTCGACACTCATGTGTTCCAGATTGTCATAAAGTGAGGAAGTTTCTGTAATTCTCATAGCGTTTCTTGATGGTATAAAGTCAGCCCCGCAATTGGGCTTTCAATGATAAGGTTCACGTGAATGTTTGAGTCAAAAGCCGCTTTTCGAAGAATATCGCTGTTGTAATAGGCAATGGACCCTACAAAGTTCACAGGTTTATTTTTATAGTCTTTGTATTTGAAAATATGCTTTGAAAAAAAATCTAGAAACGAATTATAAAAGAGCTTATAACAATAGGGTTCAGACTTGTGCTCCGTAATAAATCTGCAAAAGCTGGCCATGTAGCGATTTGGAAACGGTTTTTGATAGACATGCTCTTGTATCACTTTAGCCGTCAAAGAAAATCGATCTTGTAACTCCTTACGTATTTCAGAGGGCATTTCATCATTGATAAAGTCACGTAAAAATTGTCTTCCCACATAACCACCGCCGCCTTCATCTCCCAAAATGTAACCCGGAGCAGGTCTTGTATCAATTATTTGATTTCCATCATAATCGCAGCTATTCGATCCGGTACCTAATATACAAGCGATCCCAGCTTGATGACCACAGGTAGCTTTTGCAGCAGCTGATAGGTCATGATCTACTTGTATTTTAGAGCTGGGGAAAATAGTTCTAAGAGCAGATTTAACCTCGTTATTCCTATCCTTGCTCGAGCAACCCGCTCCGTAATAATAAATTTCCTCTATTTCGCTTTCTAAATTGATTAGAAAGTCATGCCTCATCTGGATAGCCATTTCCTCTGAAGTCTGATAATAGGGATTAAATCCAACTCCCCGATGTTGGCTAATCTTGCCGTCCTTATGTATGACCCTCCAATCGGTCTTGCTGGAGCCACTATCTGCAATTAATATCATGTCATGCGAGGTGCCCTATCGGCACAAACTTTTCAAAAACTCGTTCAGAATGGGGGGCATCTTGTAATTCATCTGTAAGATCTTGGCCAGCCCAATGCTCATAATGCTTGCCATTTCTCCACATCTTAGAAGCTGTCAAATCATAAATAATTCCTTGAAAAGCCACCCAAATTTCAGGCTTATCCTGACCGTTTCTTAAAGCAAGTTGTTGCTTAGTATAGATTTTCATCAAAGCATTTTGATCTGTGCATTGATCCATCGTTCCGGTATTTCCCCTTTTTGCGCCATTTGATAATCCGCATAGCTACAGGGTACAGTTATCATCCGATCAAATTTCTCTTTGTCTTGGCCAGGAACTTCCAACCACCATTTCCCACTTCGCTTACTTTTGTAGAAGGTCAAGGTATTCGGTTTTGCATCTAGGGAAACTGTATATTTTATATAGTCACTACTTTTAAAAGAAAGGCTGTCTTTTCGAGCATAGAATCCTTCAATAAAGTACCAGATCATCACTGAAATTACCTTTGCGGTTTTATTTACAGCATCATCATAGTAAGGTTCGTAGCCATAAACTCCAAACGAGCTAAGCTTTTCATTGGAGCCTGCAAACCAGCAAATCTGGCAGGCCTCTTCAGCGGTGAGACCAAATGGTTGAGCATCCACCGAGCCAGGAGCATCGGCAGACTGGATCGAATTGATATCAAAACTCAACAAATCCGCATTGCGGATTAATGGCTCCACCTCTTTAAATTCGGCCCTCAGCTCCCCTAATCGAACATGTTCGAAATAAAGTTTTTCGAGCACATTTAGCAAAGTAGGATCTACTAAAAAGCTTTGATAGCCTAGGTGTGCATATGAAAACAGGAAATTAGGCTGATGTAAGATTAGGTCTTGCGTATGCTGATCGACGGCTGGACCTACCTCTTCCATATCAAATTTTGAATCCACTGTCAAAAGACTGACCAGTTTTTTCATTTTCTGATATGAAAGGTATTGGCCAAAATCTAAATCGTGAGATCCACCAAAATAAATCGGAAGGATCTGATTCTTCATTAAAAACTCACCAACTAATTGCATTCTTTGGTAAGTTTCTTCCCGTGTTTCTCCAGAAATCAAATCCCCGAGGTCCGCAATTCGATATGAGCCTAAGCCACGCTTAAGTTCATAAAGTTTCTCCCTAATCTCTGTGCTGCCTCTGGGAGCACTTTCCATTTTAGAAGCTCCTCGGTTTTCCTTCAATCCTATTAAGGCAATTTGGACGCCTTTGAGATCAGGAAAATCTTCACCAAAAAAATGAATTTGTTTGAAAAAGGAGCTCTCGGGATATTTTTTTTGCCACAGGAAATCTGCAACTGGGTCAAAGTAAGATTGGATTATCATGCTGGACGAAGGTGTAAAGTAAAAATAATCAAAAATGGTGCTTAAATAAAAAATCCCGCCTGAGCGGGATTCTTATTTTCAATTATCCTCCGAAATCGTCAAATCGGATATTTTCTTGTGGAATTCCAAGATCATCTAGCAGCTTCAAGACTGCAGCATTCATCAAAGGAGGACCACATAAGTAATATTCTACTTCATCTGGCTCAGGGTGATTCTTCAAATAGTTATCATACAGCACCTGGTGAATAAATCCTACATAGCCATCACCTTCCTTATCGTCAAGTGATTTTTTGATTTTCCAATTGTCCTCAGGTAGAGGCTCAGAAAGACCAATATTAAATTGGAAGTTTGGAAAATCATTTTCGATTGCTCTAAACTGCGGAGTATAGAATAATTCCTTTTTAGATCTACCACCATACCAATAAGAGACTTTACGATCTGATTTTTCAGTATGGAACAAGTGGAAAATATGAGATCTTAACGGAGCCATACCTGCACCACCACCGATATAAATCATTTCTCTTTGTGTAGGATTGATGTGGAATTCACCATATGGTCCAGAGATCATTACTTTATCTCCTGGCTTTCTGCCAAACACATAGGAAGAACAAACACCTGGATTGACATCCATCCATCTGTTATTTGCTCTATCCCAAGGCGGAGTAGCAATTCGGATGGTCAACATCACAATATTTCCTTCTGCAGGGTGATTGGCCATTGAGTATGCTCTGAAAAGCTCCTCATCATTTTTCATCACTAAATTCCACAATCCAAATTTATCCCAATCACTTTGATATACATCCGCTGGGTGACCCAATTCTGGGTGAGGCGTGATGTCCATATCTTTGAAATTCACAGTAATGGCAGGAACGTCAATTTGAATATATCCTCCTGATTCGAAATCTAAGATTTCGCCTTCCGGAAGTTTAACTTTAAATTCTTTGATAAATGTGGAAACGTTGTAATTCGAAACAACCTCACATTCCCATTTCTTGATTCCAAAAATTTCTTCTGGAACACGAATTTTCATATCACTCTTCACTTTCACCTGGCAGGCAAGGCGAACATTGCTTTGCTGCTCTGCGCGACTAAGGTGCCCGACTTCAGTAGGAAGAACTTCTCCTCCCCCTTCTTCGACGATACACTTACACATCGCACAAGTACCTCCTCCACCACAAGCAGAAGGCAAGAAAATTTTCTGGCCCCCTAGCGTGGATAAGAGAGTTGTTCCTGCAGAAGTTACAATGGGAGAATTGGTGTCTCCATTAATGATAATGTTCACATCTCCAGAAGCTACAAGTTTAGATTGCGCAAAAAGGAGAATAAAAACCAGTAGCAAAATGATTACAGTAAATGCTACGATGGATGTGATAATTACAGAACCCATGAAATTTTGGTTTAATTTTTCTTAGGATTGATCCCATTATTGGGAGCACAAATATATTTATTAATCACTAATTCAGGTCAAATTCTAAATCAAATTTGCCCTCAATTTTAAAGGAACTCAAATGAATAACTGATTAATTGTTCAAGAGGTTTAATAATGTGGTCAGCCTGGTTTTCAACTGCCTCCGATCGATGATGAAATCAAGAAAACCATGTTCCAACACAAACTCTGAACTTTGGAAACCTTTTGGCAAATCTTTTCCTATGGTTTCTCGGATCACTCGAGGGCCGGCAAATCCTATTAATGCCCCTGGTTCCGCAATATTGAAATCGCCCAGCATCGCATAGGATGCAGTTACTCCCCCAGTCGTAGGGTCTGTAAGTAAAGAGATATAAGGAATTCCTGCTTGGTCAAGTAAGGCTAGTTTAGCAGAAGTCTTCGCCATTTGCATGAGTGAAAAACCTGCCTCCATCATACGCGCTCCTCCTGATTTAGAGATCATTAAGAAAGGAATTTTGTTCTTAAGGGAATGGTCAATTCCTCTGGCGATTTTTTCTCCTACTACTGAACCCATCGATCCACCAATGAAATTAAAATCCATACAACAGATCACGATGTCTAAGCCATTTATTTTCCCCACTGCCGTTCTTACTGCATCGTTCAATTCGGTTTTGGAAATAGTAGCCTCAATCCTAGCACCATAGGGCTTGGTATCTGTGAATTTCAAAGGATCACCTGAAGTCATTTTCGTGTCAAGCTCTTTGAATTTATTGTTGTCAAATAGGATTTCAAAGTATTCTTTGGAACCAATCTTGACATGAAAATCATCATCGGGGCACACAAAAGAATTATTCTTCAACTCTCTGGTATGAATAATATTCCCATTTGGGGTTTTGAACCAAAGACCATCAGGTGCATCTTTTTTTTCTGCTGTCGATGTTTTGATGCCTTTATCTGTTCTTTTAAACCAAGCCATATTGAGTTTTAATTTTGTTTGAAAAATCAAAGGATACAAATTTAGCCCATATATCTGGTAAATAAAATTGGTTGAAATTTCAGCAGTTCGATCGAATTGAAAAAATTTGATTCATGGGATAAAAATCTGAATTTAGAGGGAAAGTAAATATTATCCCACTAGAGCTCATTGAGATTTGTAGGTGATTCGAGGGAAATTTACTTTATCATTTAAAGCCCAAAAATAAACTATGAGTCTCTCGCTTCTTCTATTGATTTCTGGTCTGATCCTTCTTTTAGCCTATCGGTTCTATGGCAATTATGTCTATAAAAAATTCAAATTAAATGATGATAAGCCAGCTCCTTCACATGCCCTACGTGATGGAATAGATTATGAACCAAGTAAACCCATCGTGGTTTTAGGCCATCATTTTGCCTCAATAGCAGGTGCTGGGCCAATAGTCGGCCCGATCATCGCAGTAACTTTCGGATGGATTCCGGCTGTGATTTGGATTTTGGTAGGAGGAATATTTTTCGGGGCAGTTCATGATCTCGGTAGCATGGCGGCATCGCTTAAATCTGATGGGAAATCTATTGGTGTAATTATCCGAAATCAAATCGGACTAAAAGGAAAGCAACTCTTCATTATCTTCAGTTTCTCTACACTGATATTAGTGATTGGGGTTTTTTCAGACATTATTGCCAAGACATTTGTAAGTAATCCCGGTGTAGCTTCAGCATCTTTTCTATTCATTATTTTGGCAGTTGCTTTTGGAATAATGAACCGGCTTGTAGGAGATAAAAAGATTTCATTCATCATTCTTAGCATCATCGGGGTAGTTCTCATGTACTATTTCGTATATCTAGGGATGCAGTTCCCCTTCGAATTAGACTATAAAATCTGGATTCTTGCCCTCTTAGGATATGCTTTTATAGCCTCTGTCACTCCGGTGAGCATGTTGCTCCAGCCGCGAGATTATCTAAATAGCTTTCTGCTATATGGGATGATAATTGCAGCTGTAGTTGGAGTATTTGTAGCCAATCCATCTATCGAAATGTCGAATGAGATTGCTGTTTCAAATGAAAGTTTAGGCTACATTTTTCCAGTATTATTTGTGACAATAGCTTGTGGTGCGATCAGTGGATTTCATTCCTTAGTCGCTTCAGGCACCACCTCAAAGCAGTTGGATAAAGAATCCGATGCTAAAATAGTTGGCTTTGGCGGTATGCTCATCGAATCATTTTTAGCAATAATATCGGTGGGTGCGGTAGTTGTTTTGACAAAGGGGGACTATGTATCCCGGTTGGCAATAGAAGGTCCAGTTTCATTATTCTCCACTGGATTAGGCGGAATGATTGCCTCGCTTGGAATTTCCGAAGAATTCGCCATTGGCTTTGTAGCTCTTACAGTTTCAGCCTTTGCTTTGACCACGCTAGACACTTGTACGAGGTTAGCAAGATTCACGCTACAAGAATATTTCGAGGATGTAGAACAACCAGCCGGTCAATTTGTAGCCAAAAACAGGTATGTTTCCACTGGTATAGTAGTGATCTTTTCTATTCTTCTCTTGCTTTCTGGAGAATTCACAACTCTTTGGCCAATCTTTGGGTCAGCGAATCAACTGCTTGCAGCTTTAGCACTCTTAACAATCGCAGTTTGGTTAATTAAGAAAAAAGAGAATGCACTTTTCGTGACCATACCTATGTTTTTCATGTTTACGGTTACGTTGGCATCGCTGGGACTATTTGCTTGGAAAAATTTCCAAGATGAGGTTTATGTACTTTCACTAATTGCAGCCCTTCTTTTCATTTTAGCGATCTCACTAATCTTCTTGGCTTTCAAAAGTCTAAAAGTAGAAGCCAAAGCGCCAGCAAAGGCACTTTGACTTCATGGGAAATAAATTAGTTTGCACCATCTGATTTAGCTTTTTGGATGGTGTATTGGGCTACATTTCTACCTTGTTGCGTACCAACCTTGGCATCAAAGGACCAATGAATTCCTCCATAAACTCTCGAAAGTGCTGCTTCCTCTGCCCATGCCCTTACCTTCGAAGCTTCTTGAGGAAAAATATAAGCTAATACTTCGGAGGCAGCTGCAGAAAACACCGAATGCCCTGAAGTGTAAGCTGGGAAATTTGGAGTTCCTGCGATAGTTTCAAACCCTTTGATCTGCTGAATTGGTCTCGGGTAGTGATAATAATATTTGGCATCCCAGCAACTGATCCCTCCATCCATAATCGCCATATTCATATAGGCAAGGGTTCTTGCAGCTCTAAGCGTGTTCATTTTGTATTTAACTATAAACTGATCCGCAAAGGAATTCCAATGGCCAGGTGGAGTATAGGTGCTTAAACCATCTTGCCAAAAGTTAGCAATCTTGCGAGTTTCCACTGTCCGGTTTTCTGCATATTGAAGGAGCAATTTCACATCTGCTTCATATTCGGCAGATCCTGGAGCAGGCGGCATTCCAGGCCGGGTTGCTTCCACTGTTGGGACATTCCAAAGTTTCACCTTACCAAAAAGAGGAGTCAATCCTACGGGCCGCTTAGGCGATTCCTGATTTTCCCATTTCCACCCAAATCTGGCAAATGCTGCATTCGCGATGGAATCTGAAACCTCTTTTGAAGTTTGTGCTTTCTTCATTCCGTCTAAGGCAGCTCTTTCTAGGGCAAGTTTTGCAACTGCTTTACCAATTTTTACCCCTGCTTCTATGTCACTTTTGACAAATTCTCCAGTAAGTGCTAATGATTCAAGATGCTCTGATTCTTTAGCATCCAAAAAGGCAGCTTCCAAAGGAAACATTTCTTTCAAGATTAGTTTCGAAGCAGCAGCAATCACAGCTCCATCCGAAGGATAAGCAGGAAGTTGGTTGTCTTTATAGGCAAATGGAATCGATGGGTCGACCACATAGGCTGCCGGTCTTTTATGCTCAAACTTGTGAAACCATGCAGAAATGAGCCCATCATATTGAGCTACAGAAAGATAGGCCAACGCACGACTCGCATAGGGCGGATGAGCAAATGGAAAAGCCGGCGGACCATCGGGATCATTTGGGTTTGGGACGGGATAGGTCCCATCTGCATTTGGTCCAGGGATCAGGTTATATTTTGCGATCAATTCCAAGGCTATTTCATTCCAACGGACGACTGAGTTATTGGTCCATTTTTGAATGTTTGTTCGCTGTTTCGCGGTCATTTGTAGAATTCCGGCTTTTGTTGCCGCAAGTTCTGATTTATATTCCGAAGATGTAATAGGAGCTGGTGCCTCTATAATAACGCTGGAACCAGCATTCAAAAGAGTTGGTTTCCATAGGCCTCCTTTTTCGTCCAATGATGAAAATTCATAGCTTTCAAAAGGAAGTTCAGTTGCCAAGTCTCTTTCACAGGCAACCAAAAACAAACCAAGGATGACGACAATAAGTGTATATAGTGATTTCATCTGTTTTCTCATTAAGGGATTAATTTGAATTGGTAGGTGAATCCTAAACCTATACTAGTTTGCTTTGGAGAGTTTTCTCCATTTACAGCAGTTTGCACAAACGTCTGAACGCCAAATCCTTTTAGTTTTGGGGAATAGTAATGTGCAAAAAATCCAACTCGGTCATAATTGACTTTATTGGTGGGCTGAGGTGCATTATAAGGTCGTATATCGTCTCCTGAAAACGAACGTTGGGAAGCTAAGCTCAACT
Source organism: Algoriphagus sp. (assembly GCA_024642365.1). Lineage (GTDB taxonomy): Bacteria > Bacteroidota > Bacteroidia > Cytophagales > Cyclobacteriaceae > Algoriphagus. Next base: position 17,608 of record JAHEBE010000002.1, on the reverse strand, counting down.
CAACCCTCAAGACGTTAGCTTTAAACCACTTCCCTATTACTACTTCCTGATTAAAAGAACTGGGAACATCCATCCACTGGGTATAGTAGCTCCCGTTGTTATAGTAATACTCTCGATCAGACTGCGTATACCCTTTCCACAGGTAACCGCTTACAGATCTAAGGTAAAAGCCACTTTTCCATTGGTATTGAAGAATCGCTCGCCATGCCAATTGGGGAGTGCCAAGACCCAAGCTATACGGCTGATAATCTGCTGTATAATTGGAAATTGGTGTGGAAAAATTTAGACTTCCATAGCCCGAGAATTTTCCCTTTTCAGTATATTTTTGGAAGAGCTCATACTTCAACCCGATTGAAATATCCTGAAGTCCTGAAGTGCCTTCAAACTTTCCTCCATTTGGCCTAGTACTGTTCGTCTGGATATAAGGAAGGGTGGCATAAACATTCAACTTAGGCAAGAGCCCGTAAGCCGCCATCAACATAGCAGATCTACGTTGGACGGTAGCTATCGTAGCGTTCGATCGAAGGAAATCGCCTTCCCAATACTGATCAAATTGCCCATAATCGGCATAGAGCAAGAAACAGATTTCTTTTGCTGGCATCATCAATTCATCCGTGGGAGATTGTGCCAAAATAGTGTTGGATAGTGCCAAAAAGAGCACGAACAGCCCTAAATGGAACTTCTTGAAGAAATTCATATGAAATTAATGTCTAGTGAATAGATAAGAAATGGACAGGAAACCCAAGGATTGATAAACCTGGTCAAAGCTGTCTAAATGCACTTTCCAAGCAGTTTTAATCGCAACTACTATCGAAAAGCTATTCGAAAAAAATTAAGAAATCTGGGGAGGCGGGGAATCTAGAACAAAATATGGGCTACTGTAATCAAAAACCCAATCTCCAAAATGAATGGGTTGAACAAGTCCAATACTACTTTCCAATTGATAGATACTTGACTCCAAATAGTCTTTGCTAACTAATTTTATTAATAGTTGATTGTTTTGATCCCTTTGAGATTCATCATCTCCGAATGCTACCACCCATTTTTCAAAAGAATTATCCAATCTTTTTCGAGCGATATCTCTTACATAAATAACTTCCAATGTATCGTTTGAATACCGCTGCTTGATGGCTCTAAAATATTTTCCGTCTTTTTCGAATCGAGTATTTGTAGGCTGAAATTCATCCTGATTTGGCATGTAAGGGGCATTAAATGGTAGCGCAAGTACATGTTCTTCCAAGGCAATTTCATTTTCTCCGAAAATTTTGTCTCGCCAGTCCTTTTCTAATGAATGTTTAGCCGAAAAATAAAATCCATAGTAGCCATAATTGAATATGACAAAGCACAGAAGAAGAACTATGGAGGAGGATTTTCTCAAGGTGATTTACTTTGAAAGCGAAAAGTGGTTGAAAAAAAGGTTAAAAAGAAATCAAAATTCCGGGAAACTTAATCTTCAATTAAAACACTTGAAAATATCCTTTTTTCAAAATTTTATATTGCTTAATTATCAAAGTATGAAACCAATTGCCAGCAAATCCAAAAAGTTACCAAAGACAATCCATAAACCTTGATCACTTTTAATCGGTTAAACCTATCCAAAAACCAAAGTACTAAAACTGGTTTCACAAGGCCGAGTATCAGGCAAAGAATGCTGCCAAAAAATAGAAATAGAAAAAGGTAACTAATAGCTGTAAGCATTCTCCAAAACTAAAAAAGGAACTGAAATTCAGTTCCTTTTTTTATATCAAATTGAAATTACTTTTTACGCTTGATTTCTTTCATCTCGTAACCTTCGATCGTATCCTCAATCTCAATGTTATTGAAATTCTTAATTGAGATACCGCATTCGTAGCCTGCTTTCACTTCAGCGACATCGTCTTTGAATCGCTTCAACTGATCGATCTCTCCTTCATGAATTACAATACCATCACGGATCACTCGAATCTTATTCTTTCTTGTGATGAATCCATCTGTGACATAAGATCCCGCAACTGTACCCACTTTCGTGATTTTGAAGACTTCTCTTACTTGAATATTACCAGTGATCACTTCTTCAAATTCTGGCTCTAGCATACCTTCAATGGCATCCTTGATTTGATTGATCGCATCGTAAATGATGGAGTAATGTCTTATTTCGATTTCTTCCTGCTCAGCAAGTTTCTTCGCATTGGAAGACGGTCGCACTTGGAATCCAAGGATGATCGCATCCGATGCAGAGGCTAACAATACGTCGGATTCAGAGATTTGACCAACACCTTTGTGAATGATGCTCACTTTCACTTCATCTTTAGAAAGTTTCAATAAGGAATCAGAAAGTGCTTCTACTGAACCATCCACGTCACCTTTGATAATAATATTCAGTTCCTTAAATGAACCGATTGCCAAACGACGTCCGATTTCATCCAAAGTAATATGCTTCTTGGTTCGAATGCTTTGTTCTCGTTGGATTTGCTCCCTTGAGTTCGCAATATCTCTTGCTTCTCTTTCGGTATCATAAACCTTAATTGTATCGCCTGCTTGAGGTGCTCCACCTAAACCAAGAACCTGTACTGGAGTTGACGGTCCAGCTTCTTTTAGCTTCTTGCCTTTATGATCAAACATTGCTTTCACACGTCCATAATGCTTACCAGCAAGGATGGTATCACCAATTCTCAAAGTTCCTGCCTGTACCATGATGGTAGAAACATATCCCCTTCCTTTATCCAAAGAAGCTTCAATTACAGTTCCAGAGGCATTTTTATCAGGGTTGGCTTTTAATTCCAACACTTCAGATTCAAGTAGGACTTTCTCCAATAATTCGTCAACACCTTCACCAGTTTTTGCAGAGATGTCTTGAGACTGGTACTTTCCTCCCCATTCTTCGATCAACAAATTCATATTTGCGAGTTCTTCCTTAATCTTGGCTGGATTCGCATTTGGTCTATCTATTTTGTTGATCGCAAAAATCATTGGTACAGCAGCAACTTGTGCGTGATTGATCGCCTCTTTCGTTTGAGGCATGATACTATCATCCGCAGCAATTACGATGATGGCTACGTCTGTAATTTTAGCACCCCTAGCTCGCATCGCTGTAAATGCTTCGTGACCTGGTGTATCTAGGAAAGCAATTTTATGCCCTGTCTTAGTTGTCACATCATACGCTCCGATGTGCTGGGTAATTCCACCTGCTTCATCAGCTGTCACTTTGGACATTCTGATGTAGTCAAGAAGGGAAGTTTTACCATGATCTACGTGACCCATGATGGTCACAATAGGAGCTCTTTCTTCCAATTCTTCAGGTAGATCCTCAGCCTCTTCTTCTAATTCGTCTTCAATAGATTTGGTGAATTCCACATCATATCCAAACTCATCAGCGATGATTGTGATTGCTTCAGCATCTAGCCTCTGATTGATTGAAACAAACATTCCAAGTGACATGCAAGCAGAAATAATCTGATTAACAGACACATCCATTAACGCTGCCAAGTCATTTGCCGAAATAAATTCGGTTACTTTCAAGATCTTAGTCTCTTCAGTTTCCATTTCTGGATCCCGAACACGCTCAGATTTTTTATCTCTTCTGCTTTTTCCTTTACCGCCGCTTTTACCCTGGAGTCTAGCCAACGTTTGTTTGATCTGATCTTGGATTTCTTTTTGAGTAGGCTCAGCCTTCTGAACTCTCGCAGGCTGTCCGCCTCTCGGGTTTCCACCTTTTTGATTTCCGCCTTGAGGTCTATTTCCTTGGCCTCCACCTCTATTATTCCCACCTGGGCTTCCAGGCTTATCTATTCGTTTTCTAGGGCGCTTTTTATCTCTTCCACGCTCGTCTGACGAAGCTACTGGCCCGCCTTTCTTTTTGGATCGATCTACCGGCAGCTCTATTTTCCCCAAAACTGTCAATCCTTTAAGAGAATCTGCTTTTGCAGAAATCACTTGACCTTCACTTGAATCAACTTTGGCAATTGGTTTTTGCTCAGGCTTTTCTTGTGGCTTTACAGGAGCTGGTTTTTGTGCTTCTTTTGGAGCTTGAGGTGCTGGAGCAGGAGCCTGCTTTTTAACTTCAGCGGGTTTTTGAGGTGCTGGTCTTTGATCTTTCTTAAAGGGTTGCTTCTTCTTTTGAGGTTGAGCAACATTTTTACTTAAATCAATTTTTCCTAATACTTTGATTCCTTCCAATTTTGGCGCTTCCGCTTCGATTTTTTCAGGAGCTGGAGCTGGCGCGGGTGTTTCCTTTACTTCTGCAGCAGGAGTTGGAGCTGGCGCAGGTGCAGGAGGAGGTGTTGGTTTTGGAGTAGGCTCTACAACAGGTGCTGGCTCAATCTTTATTTCAGGACGAATCACCTCAGGCTCGAGAGAGATAGGCTCATGCCGCTTCCCGATCGAGAGGTGAGATGCCTCTTCCTTATCTAGTGCAGAAGATTTGAATTCCTTATTAAGCAGCTCCACCTGCTCCATATCTATTTTGAAATTCGGATTATTCTCCACCTCATAGCCTTTTTTAGCCAAGGACTCCACGATGGTTGCTGTTCCAACGTTGAGCTTCCTGGCCACTTGGCCTAATCGCATCATTTTATCTTCTGACATAAGCAAAAACCTCTTTCGAAATCTTAAGTAATATTAGGTAATTAATTAGAGCTATGCTCCAATTTTTATTGTTCAAATTCTTGTTTGAGGATTCTGAAAATCTCCTCTACCGTCTCCTCTTCAAGCTCTGTTCTACGGGTTAAGTCCTCTTTCGAAAGACTTAATACGCTTTTCGCAGTATCCAAACCTGTTTTCTTCAACTCATCAATAATCCAACCATCGATTTCATCAACGAATTCCATTAAATCGACATCTTCTTCTTCGTATTCATTCAATTCTCTAAAGACATCAATCTCATACCCGATCAATCTGCTGGCCAATTTAATATTGTATCCTCCTTTACCAATGGCAAGGGAAACCTGATCTGGCTTCAAGAAAACTGAAATCCTTTTGGTCTCTTCATTCATCGTGATCGAAGACACTTTAGCAGGGCTTAGTGCTCGAGTCACATATAAATCCAAGTTTTCAGTATAGTTGATTACATCGATATTCTCATTCTGCAATTCACGCACAACAGCATGTATTCTTGATCCTTTCATCCCCACGCAAGCTCCTACTGGATCTATTCGGTCATCATAAGACTCCACTGCGACTTTTGCACGCTCTCCTGGCTCTCTTACTATTTTGATGATAGTGATCAATCCATCATATACTTCCGGAACTTCATTTTCAAACAATCGCTCCAAGAAAACCGGTGATGTTCTAGAAAGAATAATTTTAGGATTACTGTTGTTCATATCCACTCGGTGAACAATCGCTTTAACAGAATCTCCTTTTCTAAATCGATCTTTAGGGATTTGCTCTCCTTTCGGAAGAATCAATTCATTCCCGTCTTGATCCATAAGTAGAATCTCTCTACCTAAAATCTGATATACTTCAGCACTGATAATTTCACCAACCAGCTCCTCATATTTATTATAAAGAATATCTTTTTCAAGATCCTTAATTCTTTGAATTAAGGTCTGACGAGCCATTTGAACCGCTCTTCTGCCAAACTCCTCTAGTTCGATTTTCTCGTATACTTCTTCACCAATCTCAAAATCTGGTTCAATTTTTCGGGCTTCTGTAAAGCTGATTTTATCGAAATCCCAAATATCCTCAGAGTTATCATCTACAATTTCCCGAATCCGGAAAATCTCCAAATCACCCTGGTCAGCATTAATGGTCACATCGAAGTTTTCATCAGTTTCAAACTTCTTACGAATCATTGCTCTGAACACATCTTCCAAGATACGGATCATGGTAGGTCGATCCACATTTTTAGATCTCGCAAATTCTGCGAAGGATTCTATTAAGACTTTGGCATCCATTTGAATTATTTAAAAGATACTTGTACAATTGATTTTTTCATGTCCTCGAAAAGCACTTGGGTTTCTTCTTCCACAGCTTTTTTACCCTTTTCTTTTTTGGCGACTGCTAATTTAATCCCAGACTCAGTTACTTCCAGTAATTTACCAACAAGCTCTTTGCCATCAGTTAAAGTGATTTTAAGATTACGGTCTATATTCTTTTGAAACTGTCTTCTACTGCTTAGTGGATAATCCACCCCAGGTGAAGAAACTTCAAGAATATAAGCATCAGGCATCAATTCTTTTGCCTCAATCTCTTCGGATACAGCTCTGCTAATCTTCGCACAAGCTTGAATCGTCACGCCAGCATCCGCATCAACCAAAATACTCAAGAGTTTTTTGCCTCCTTTTTCCGAAATACTTACCTCCACCACGAAATGGTTTCCGTCAGGGAGGTGCTTCTCGACTAGTTCTTCAATCGATCTTTTTAAATCAGTCATAGTAGGTATAATGAAAGAGGGGACATGTGGTCCCCTCCAGAAACTTTCGAATACGGCACAAATGTAAAATATTTTAATGTAAAAACAATGGAGGCTAAAAAATCAAAGTTTTCATTAAACTAACAGGCAGAAAGCCTTATTTTCAAAAAACTTCGAGTTCATTCTCAGATAAATCGCTCAATTGAGAAAAAATATTGGGTTTCTTTCAGATTTGTCAGCATAACATAATAATTTTGCCGACCTCCGTTTAAATATATGTGTCAAGCACATTATATTAAGCATTCAACTCCAAAATACCAGTCAAAAAAAAACCAACATGGGATTATTTGATTTTTTCTCTAGTGATATCGCAATCGATTTGGGTACTGCAAATACCTTGATTATTCATAAAGATAAAATTGTAGTAGATGAACCGTCGATCATCGCAATAGACAAAACGAACAACCGCGTCCTCGCAGTTGGTCGCGAAGCGATGAATATGCATGAGAAAACTCACGAAAACATAAAAACAATTCGACCACTAAAAGACGGTGTGATCGCTGACTTCTATGCGGCTGAGCAAATGATTCGTGGACTCATTAAAATGATCCCGGGACAAAAAAAGGGCTTATTCCCTCAATCCCATCGAATGGTGATTTGTATTCCTTCGGGAATTACTGAAGTGGAAAAACGTGCAGTTCGAGATTCGGCAGAGCATGCTGGTGCTAAAGAGGTTTATATGATTTTCGAACCAATCGCTGCAGCAATCGGTATTGGAATCGATATCGAGAAACCAATGGGCTCCATGATTGTCGACATTGGAGGAGGTACAACTGAGATTGCCTTGATTGCACTTTCTGGAATTGTAGCAGATCAATCCATCCGGGTCGCTGGAGATACATTTACCAAAGATATTCTCGATTACATGAGAAGACAGCACAACCTGTTGATTGGTGAGCGTTCTGCAGAAAAGGTGAAAATCGCAATTGGTTCGGCTCTTACCGAATTGGATGAGCCCCCTGAAGATTATGAAATCAGAGGACGAGATCTAATGACTGGAATACCTAAAGTCATCAAAGTCTCTTATTCAGAAATTGCTTTTGCTTTGGATAAATCAGTTTCCAAAATTGAAGAGGCAGTTCTAAAGGCTTTGGAGATTGCTCCCCCTGAACTTTCAGCAGATATTTATGACAATGGTATTCATTTAACTGGCGGAGGTGCACTGTTGAAAGGGTTGGATAAGCGTCTTCACCAAAAAACGAAACTGCCAATTCATATTGCAGAGGACCCGCTTAGAGCTGTTGTTCGAGGTACTGGCACTGCATTGAAAAATGTACAAAATTTCCGAACCGTATTGATGACTTAAAACCTGAATGCTACGCATCCTCCAATTCCTTTATAGTTTAAGAGCCTTTCTATTATTTGTATTACTGGAAGTTATTGCGGTTTGGTTGATCGTAGCAAACAACTCCCCCCAAGGAGCTGCGTTTTTCAATAGTTCGAGTGCTGTTATTGGCTCAGTCCTCAAAACTCAATCTGATGTTGTCGATTTTTTTTCCTTAGCTGAAGCAAATGAGGCTTTAGTTTCTGAAAATGCAGTCTTGATCGAGGCCTTGAGCGGAGTCCAGGTCATACCTGATAGTATGGCCATCGAATTAGATTCTGCATTTAATGCTACCTACGAGTTCAAAGGAGCAAGAGTAATTAGTAATTCTATTCGCTTCTCGCAAAATCACCTTACCATCAATAAAGGGGCTTCAGATGGAATCAAACCTGGGATGGGGATTTTCAATCATGAGGGAGTCGTAGGAAGAGTAAAAACTGTGTCAGAGAATTATTCAGTAGCCATTTCTTTATTAAATACTGGGCTTTTAGTCTCCTCTAAGATAAAGTCTAATGATGTTTTTGGCTCAGTGAATTGGGATGGAAATAGTTCTAGTCAAGCTAAAATGCTTTATGTACCCCGGCATGTTAACGCCCAAGTTGGAGATACTGTGATTACTTCTGGATTTAACGCCGTTTTTCCCGAGGGAATCAAAATTGGGATAATAGCTAGCGTTTCACCAGGAGCCGATCCCAATTATTTGGATATTTTGTTAAATCTAAGTACCGATTTTAGTAAGGTTAGCTATATCTATTTAGTGGAAAATTCACAAATTGTGGAACTTGATTCTTTGTATAGCAAATCAGAAATAACAAATGAATTTTAGAAGTTTAATCACCTTCATTTTACTTGTGATTGTACTAGGATTAATCCAAATCCTCTTGCTAAAAAATCTTGCGCTTTTCGGTATTGCATTTTGCTTTCTTTATTTGGTTAGCATCTTGAGTTTTCCAACTTCAATGAATGCTGTTCCTCTTTTGTTGATCAGCTTTTTATTAGGATTGACAATCGATGTTTTTTACGAGACGCTTGGATTACATGCACTTTCGGCCACTTTTTTAGCCTTTATCAGACCTTATTGGCTAAAATTCGTCAGTCCAAGTGGTGGCTATGATGATAACACCAACCCTACTATCAATGAAATGGGAATGGCTTGGTACATTTCTTATGCGTGGCCTTTGATTTTTTCCTTTTGTTTTCTTTTCTTTTTGACTGACCAATGGGGTACGGGAAGATTTCTAAGCGCACTAAACAAAAGCTTTTTCTCCTCGACTTTTACCCTCCTTTTGGCTATTATTGTACAACTACTTTTCTTTAAAAGAAGAAGAGGAATCTAATGAACGATCAAAGACCTTTAGTCATCATCATTTTTATTTTCTTGGTTGGTTTGGTTCTCTTAGTCAAACTATTTACCATCCAAGTATTAGACGACAGCTTTATGAAAAAGGCTGAGCGTAACGCCATACAGCGAATTGTAGACCATCCTTATCGTGGCTTGGTTTATGATCGGAACGGAAAACTTTTGGTTTATAACAATCCCATTTTTGATTTGATGATTGTTCCAAAGGAATTTCAAGTTGGAGACACTACTCGATTTTTAGAGCTTTTTCAGATTTCTAAAGAAGAGTTGATTGAATCCTATACTGCTGCTAGGAAATATTCCTCAGTAAAGCCTTCGACGTTTATCAAGCAAATTTCGACTGAAGATTTTGCCCGAATTCAGGATTTTCTAATTGATTATCCAGGCTTATTTATCATGACTCGATCCGTAAGATCCTACCCATCGCCCGTGGCTTCACATGCCCTAGGCTATATTGGTGAAATCAGCGGAAGACAACTCGAACGAGATAGCTCAGGTTACTATAGACAAGGCGATTATGTAGGTCTGAGTGGAATGGAGAGCTATTATGAAAAAGAACTGCGGGGAGTAAAAGGAGTAAAATACAAAATGGTAAATGTGAGAGGAATAGATAAAGGTCCTTTCAAAGATGGAGAATATGATACCGCATCGGTAGCGGGAAGTAACATCACCTCTACCATTGATTTAGAACTGCAACGTTATGGGGAGCTATTGCTCCAAGGAAAGACAGGGTCTGTCGTAGCCATTGAGCCAAAAACAGGTGAAATTTTAGCCATGATTTCAGCACCATTTTATGACCCAAATGGACTCACGGGAGCTGATTTCAGCAAGAATTACCAAATCCTCAATAAAGAATTTTCTAAGCCTTTATTCAATCGGCCAATAATGGCGATGTATCCACCGGGCTCGATTTTCAAAATCGTTCAGAGTCTAATTGGGCTTCAAGAAGGTATTTTGGTGCCCTCCACCACTTTTGCATGTAACAAGTCACTGGTGGCTTGTCACAATCACCCCTCCCCTGTTGATTTATTTGGTGCTATTCGTAACTCCTGTAATCCTTATTACCATCAAGCGTTTCGACAGATCATTAATCAAGAAAAATCTCCAAACACTTTTGTGGACACTAAAATCGGGTTAACCAGTTGGAGGGAAAAGGTTCAGAAATTTGGATTGGGCTCTACACTTGGTCTCGATATGAATGGAGAGCGTGGGGGATCAATTCCTTCAAGTGCTTACTATGACAAGGTATATGGTGAAGGAAGGTGGAAATATTCTACGATCTACTCTTTATCCATAGGACAAGGTGAAATGCAAGTCACCCCATTGCAAATGGCCAACTTGGCTGCGATTTTTGCTAACAAAGGGTATTACTACACTCCCCATTTGGTCAAAGCTATAAATGGAGATAAAAATAATATCCCTGATGAATACCTTCAGCGTAAAGATGTAGGAATAGACGCAAAGCATTTTGACTTAATACAAGAAGCGATGGCGGCAGCGCTTTACGGTACCGCGAATCGAGCAGTTATGGCTGATTTGGTGATTGCCGGAAAAACCGGAACTGCCCAAAATCCACATGGGGAAGACCACTCCGTATTTATCGCTTTTGCTCCAAAAGAGGATCCAAAAATCGCTATCGCAGTCTATGTAGAAAATGCAGGCTGGGGTGGTCGTGCTGCAGCCAGTACTGCCTCGCTGATGATCGAAAAATATATTCGGAAAGAAGTGAAGCGCCTTGATCTTGAAAATTATGTCTTGGCTGGAAATTTCATTTACTAATGAGGGGAGAAGCTGACATCAATATCAATCGGGTAGACTGGCCCACAGTACTCATTTATTTTGCTTTAGTAATTTTAGGCTGGATCAATATCTATGCTGCGGTATATGACAGTCAAAATGCTAAAAGCATTTTTGATGTTTCTATAAATTCAGGAATCCAACTTGTTTGGATCGGAACTGCGATAGCCATCATAATTGTCATCATGGCTGCTGACCACAGATTATTTGAAAATCTTGCGATTCCCATTTACCTCATTTTTCTGGTACTACTATTACTTACTCCATTTATTGGAAAAGAAGTGAATGGTCAGATTCTTTCTATTGGTTTTGGGTCATTCCGAATTCAACCTGGGGAGTTCGCAAAATTTGCCACAGGGCTGGCCTTGGCAAAAGTCATGGAGCGCCCAACCTTCGACCTTTCCAAAGGCACCTATCAACTTCGGGCTTTCGCCGTATTGCTAATTCCTGTAGCATTGATCATCCTTCAGCCCGATACAGGTACAGCAATGGTTTATTTTGCATTGCTATTGATGTTTTATAGAGAAGGTCTTCCCCAATATTATTTCATCCTAGGATTCGGTATGGTAGCCCTGACCTTACTTGCTTTGGGAATTTCCAATAATATTTATCTGGCCATTGGGATAGCAGTCATTATTGCCATACTAATTATGATGGGTAGGAAAACACCCCAGCGAATTATTGCTTTTTCATTGATTGGAATTGGGTTAATAGCCTATACCTATAGTCTTGATTTTGTATTGGAAAAACTCCCAGAACACCAGCAAAACAGAATCATGGTTTTGTTTGACCCGGATATCGATCCATTAGGGGTGGGCTGGAATGTTACCCAATCAAAGATTGCAATTGGATCTGGCGGACTTCTTGGGAAAGGCTATTTACAGGGGACACAGACTAAGTTCGATTTTGTTCCCGAGCAGCATACTGATTTTATCTTCTGTACGCTGGGTGAAGAATTTGGCTGGCTTGGTAGCTTGGTTGTTATTTCACTTTTTGTGGGGCTACTGTACAGATTGGTAATTATGGCAGAACGGCAGAAAAACAGATTTTCAAGAATCTATGGATACTCGGTCGTATCAATATTGCTGTTTCACTTTATGATCAATATTGCCATGACCATCGGCCTTTTCCCAGTTGTCGGCATCCCTCTTCCATTTTTTAGCTATGGAGGATCCTCGTTATGGTCATTTACTATTTTGCTCTTCGTGTTTATAAAAATGGATTCTTCCAGAGCATTACAATTGGGAAGATTGAATTAAGAATCAAGCAATTTTTTCAACCAGTATTGTTTCTTGGGCTCTCTATTCTTCTTGGCAAATGCCGTTTGAAAGCGGTGGGCTTTTAAAAAATTTATTTGAAGATCTTTCCACTGTTGCTCAGTGGTGATAATATTCATATGCTTAAGCTCAGCAAATAACTTCACACTAATTACTGGATAATCGTCTCTTCCCAAGTAGTCAAGGTCAGCATCACAAATAATCTTTTGCAGGTCATTTAAAGGCGTCTGAGGGATTTTGGTCGCCATTACCAATCCTTTTACATCATTAATGACATCTTGTTTCATTCCCAATTCCTTCATTAGGACGCCTGCCATCTCTGCTCCTACCACTTCATGATTTGCTGGTCCGATTAGAAACCCCATATCATGAACGATGGCCCCCATTCTCAACAGGTAACGATCTCTTTTGGATAAACGCTCTCTTCGAATGTACTGCTCGCACACATTCAAAACGTCTAGTGTGTGATTCATCCCGTGATAAGCTAGATATTGAGGTAAGTCTCCTCTCAATTTGGCTAATACTTGTTTTCTGAGCTTTAAATATCCTTGCATGTATACACGGTGCTTTGAACCTAAATATGCGGTTCTATTTTAAGATTACAAAATTATAACAAACAATAAGCCAATTTTGATTTCACAATATTTCGTGCCTTTCCTGATAGTGGATTCAATTAAAATCAATATGGTTTATTCAGGGAAATTGAAGGTTACTCTAAACTAATTGGGGATTAAATTTTTCATTACAGTGATGAAATATTGGATTAAGCTTTCAAGAAATGTCTATAACATTTGGCTTTAAATTTTTCATCAAACCGATCCAATGTAATCTTTGACCTAAAGATTTCCAATCAAACGGGCTTTTTTTATGGATTACAGTTGAATTTGGAGAGGAATATTCCTCAATTAATCATTTAATTAGAAAATTTTCTAAAAACTAATTGTAAAAACTCATCCATTACTTCTGGGTTTTCATTCCAAGAAAGGTCGTTTACATAGCGTTTATTAATAAGATCCACTGCATTTGCAAAAGACCCACAATCATCAATTGTTTTCAGCGCATGCTTCAATAAATCTGAATTTCCTTCAAAAAGAGCTTTTGAAAACATAATTCGCTGATTGATTGCTAAATTCTCAGAAAGCTCACCAAAAACACCTTTCATTCCTTTGTATGACTCTCTTTCAAATCTTGCTTGCAAAGTAGCTACATCAATACTTCTGGAAATTGATTTGGTTTCAATAGGGTCTGCATTTTCAGGATTTGCCGAATCTGGAACAGAACTTTCCTCTTGTGGTTTTTCTTTGGATTCCTCTTTTTCTAACAATGGAGCAGGAATTTCTTCTTTTTTTGCTTCTGCTTTGATTTCAACTTGAGGCTCATCTTTATCATCATTAACCTTATAACTATCCAAGTCAAAAGCTTTAATCTCACCCAAGGTGGCCAGCAACAGATTTTCGGAAACGAGCGAATCTTTGATCACGTGATAATTCGCAGCAACTGCCTTTAAATATGCGTTTTCATCGTGCCCAAAACCAGCTTTATCTATCAAAAAGGATATCACCGGTAAATGCCACTTGTAGTAGCGCTTATTTTCATTTAGAAATTCATTGATCAATCCTTTTGGAGCCTTCCTAATTTCTGTTTGAAAGTAATTCACAGGATCCACGGCCAACTGAATGGAATCGCTGACAGCCTTCTCCACCAAAGGCAGTAGATTTGATTTCTCAACTTTTATCCGTCGCGAAAGCACATTCATAAATTGAGTCAGTGCCTCATGAACAGCCACATCTCGATAATCAAAAAATGGGTTGCTTTTGAGTTTTTCAAGCTCCAGCTGCCATAATTCAAAGAGCCTTTTGATAATAAAAAAATTAACCTGAGTACTGTCTGTTAATTGAATGATATCCTGACCAGTAATAAATTGTTTATCCGAAAAAATCTTATCGCAAACAATTGATGCATAGTCTTGGGAATATTTTTCTAAATAATTGCTGTTAATTTGGAATGTCATCGATTTATAGCTTTTACAAATTAGAACGAACTAATGCCTAAAATCGTCATAGAAAATTTATTTAATCATACGATTGATTTGGCTCCTTCTGCAAGTAAAGTTATTGAAATAATTCATGAAAGTGGCATAGATTGGATGCATGCCTGTGGCAAAAAAGGCAGATGTACCACATGTAAATTAATTGTCAAAGAGGGAATGGATAATCTTTCCGAGTTGACAGATCGGGAATTAGTCTATCGAAACCAAGGCCGGCTAAAAGCCAATGAACGTTTGGCATGCCAAGCAGTTCTAAAATCGGGTGATTTAAGGGTACGAGTAGCAGAACAGAATAAATTTCCCCATATTATCTATAGCGAATAGAAGCAAGATGTTTATAGAACCCACCATAGGAAAAAACAAGAATCCAGAAAAAAAGGGGCAAATTGAAGTGATTTGTGGTTCTATGTTTTCAGGTAAAACAGAGGAATTGATCCGAAGACTGAACCGAGCGCTGATCGCAAAACAAAAAGTGGAGATTTTCAAACCTGCCATAGACACTCGATACCATTCTACTGATGTGGTATCTCACAATGAAAGTTCGATACGATCCACGCCTGTGAATTTTGCAGATGACATTCTTTTAATGAGTGGTGACTGTGATGTAATTGGAATTGATGAAGTTCAATTTTTTGATGAACAGATCGTATCGGTTTCACAAAAACTAGCCAATGCGGGTAAAAGAGTTATTCTAGCCGGACTAGACATGGATTTTGAAGGCAATCCTTTTGAACCTATGCCTCAACTAATGGCTATCGCAGAATATGTTACCAAAGTCAATGCAATCTGCATGAAATGTGGTGATCTGGCAGCCTTTTCCTATCGGTTAAATGACGCCAAAAAGAAGGTTCAACTCGGAGAAAAGGAAAGTTATGAGGCAAGATGTAGGAAATGCTTTTATAGTAAATAACCAATGACGCCACAAGCTTCTATAGAATTCATCCATGCTTAAGAAGACTACAGGGATCGTTCTAAATGCAATCAAATTCAAGGAAACGAGTATTATCGTAAAGATTTTTACCCGAGAAATTGGCTTGAAAGCCTATTTAGTCAACGGAGTTCGAACTCAATCAAAATCAAGTAAAGTAGCTTTCTATCAACCTTTGACATTGCTTGATTTGGTTGTATATGATAAAACGAATTCAGGGTTAAATCGTATTTCAGAAACTCGGCTCCTGCGAAGCAATCAATTAATTTCATTCGAGTTCACTCGCACTGGTATTGCCCTTTTCATTACAGAGGTTATTTCAAAATCCATTTATGAAAACTATCAGAATGAAGCACTTTTTGATTTTTTGGAACTTTCCATTATTGAACTTGATCAATCCACAGCAAAGCTTGATCTCTTTCCGATTGTTTTTTTAATTGAATTGGCAGGCTTTCTCGGATTTGCACCAGACACTGCCCAAGGCTATTTAGATGAAAGCCGATCGCAACCTTTCAGCTCTGAAGAAATAGCTGAGGCCAGCCGTTTTTTAAGCGAGCTGATGGACAAGGGCTACACCTGTGAAGAAAAAATAGCTTTAAAACTAAGGAGAAAATTACTGGACCATCTATTGGATTTCTATAGCGAGCACCTGGAAAATCCTGGAATATGGAAATCTATGGCGATCTTGAGACAGGTCCTTGCATAGTCTAAAAATCTTTTACTGACAAAATAAAAATTTGCTAAATCCAAAACCATAGGTTAATATTGTGCTATCACCGTGTGTGAGCAAGCCATCCCACTTTGGTTTGATTATTTCCTGCAGATCTTTTTTGCTCAGAAAATCATTCACGATCCCAATTACTGCATATCATCATACTATTTATTTCATCAACTCTTTATGTACAACATAGAAGAACTCAGAATTAGATTATTGTCTGAGTTGAAGGAAATAGCTGAGGAATTAGGTGTAAAAAACCATAAAGCCCTCAAAAAAGACGATTTAGTCTACGCTATTCTTGATCAGCAAGCAATCACCCCAGAGCAAGCGCTCCCAAAAAAGAAACCTTCAGCCGCAGAAATAAAACCTGACGAAGAAGAAACTTCAAAACCGGAAGTAAGTAAAAAACCTACTCCAACAGCAACCTCTGAAGAGGCTGAATACAAGCCCAAGTTTAAGCGGCAAAATGTAACTGAAATTCCCAATCCTTCTCCTTCTGAAAAAGAAGAGCCTAAATCAGAGGCGAGCCCAAAGGAAAATAAAGAGTGGAAACAAAAAAGAGAGCCTTCCCCGGAGCGTACCGAACGTACAGAAAGACCAGAGCGAAAGCCTAGACCGGAAGCATCCACAGAAGAACCAAAACTTTTTAGACCTCGAAAAAAAGTATTCGAAGAGGAAACTAACGCCCCAATAGCTAAAGATTCATCAACAGAATCAACTAATCCGGAGCAAGAGGTTGAACTTCCAAAAAGAAGAAATTTTAAATCTCAGGATGAGGTGATGGCCCCGGCTGCGGAAGTCGTTCCCCAACAGCATCGAAAAAAATCATTCGTACATCCAAGAGAATTTGATGGTGTAATTGAAAACGAAGGCGTATTGGAAATGATGCAAGAAGGCTACGGCTTCTTAAGATCATTAGACTACAATTACCTTGCTTCACCAGATGATATATATGTTTCGCCTAGCCAGGTAAAACTTTTTGGATTGAAGACCGGTGATCATATCAAAGGATCGATTCGGCCTCCAAAAGAAGGCGAAAAGTATTTCGCCCTTTTAAAAATTGCTACAGTAAACGGCAAAACAACAGACGAAATCCGAGATCGAGTTCCTTTTGAATATCTAACTCCACTTTTCCCGGAAGAACGATTGAATCTCTCTACCACGGGAGATAAGTTCTCTACGAGAATTGTCGATCTATTTGCTCCAATTGGAAAAGGCCAACGAGGAATGATCGTGGCACAGCCAAAAACGGGTAAGACCGTATTGCTTCAGCAGATTGCAAATGCCATTACAAAAAATCACCCCGAAGTTCATTTGATGATCTTATTGATCGATGAGCGACCTGAGGAAGTGACAGATATGGCACGATCAGTAAATGCAGAGGTTATCTCCTCCACATTTGACGAAACTGCCGATCGGCACGTGAAAGTTTCTAACATCGTTTTGGAAAAAGCAAAACGAATGGTAGAAGTAGGACATGATGTGGTTATCCTTTTAGATTCGATCACGAGACTTGCCCGAGCACACAACACTGTGGTACCAAGCTCTGGAAAGATTCTTTCTGGTGGTGTGGATGCCAATGCGCTCCACAAGCCAAAGCGTTTCTTCGGTGCTGCACGTAATGTGGAGAATGGTGGTTCTTTGACGATCATCGCTACTGCGCTTGTTGAGACAGGTTCAAAAATGGATGAAGTAATCTTCGAAGAATTCAAAGGAACAGGTAACATGGAACTTGCACTAGATCGTAAGCTTTCCAACAGAAGAAT